>CAZDEU010000031.1:8541-21408 GCA_964504265.1 uncultured Bacteroidales bacterium | reverse complement strand
GTTGTCCGATCAGGGGTCGAACCTGAACTCTTCTGATCCAGAGTCAGACGTGTTGCCAATTACACCATCGGACATTATGTGCAAAAATATAATATTATTTAATCATATTCAAATAATTTTAAATTATTTTAAAAAAATTATCAAGTAATGTTTCAAAACTGTGTATTATTATGTTAAGTTTAAAAAAATAATATAATTATTTAGCATTAATTTTTATTTGTTTATAAAAGTGTTTCTATTTCGTTTCGTTGCTTGTATGCCTGATATATTTCATCAGGCGTTTGGACGCATTTTATGTTATAGGTAAGTGTCAATGTACCAAATCCATTAAGCTTTTGAGCAAATTTTTCTTTGGAGTAATTTTCAGGCATGGAATGAACCCTTCATCCTCAGTAATCTTACCAAGCAATACACCTGTAATTTTATCAGTCCGTTTTTTTTGTGGGTTGTACTTATACGTTACGGCATATTTGTAATAACCTGATTTAATATTTTTGATTTCAGTTTTTGGTTCTTTATATTTTTGAATCCATTCTGGCAAATATATAAGCTACATATTTAGGTTGTCCAAAATTCAACATAATTTTCTTACAAATTGCACATTTTTAAAAAATTATTTTTTTATTAACTAAAAAGAAGTGGTAAAATAGCGCAGTTAGTGGATAATCATATTATTTTTAAATAATAAAAAAGGTTGTAATCTATACAAATTACAACCTTAAAAAAAAAAAATAAAAATTTATTTTACCATATCAACAATAGCTTTAAAAGCCTGAGGATTATTCATAGCTAGATCGGCCAAAGTTTTACGGTTAATAAGAATATTATTCTTTTTTAGTTTACCTACAAAAGCAGAATAAGACAGCCCGTGTTCTCTAGCGCCAGCATTAATACGAATTATCCATAAACCTCTAAAAGTTCTTTTCTTTTCACGACGATGCTTATAAGCATACACCTGTCCTTTTTCCCATGAATTTTTCGCTACGGTCCATACATTTTTTCTTCTTCCAAATTGTCCTTTTGTTTTTTTGAGTAGCTTTTTTCTGCGTGCTCTCGACGCTACATGATTTACTGATCTTGGCATTTTTTTAAGTTTTTTTTTGCCTAAGCGCCCCGAAATATCAGGGTCTTTTATGCATTAAGCAATGGTTAAACATTCCTTTAATTTCTAAATAGCAAGCATTGATTTAACAGCCTTAACATCTGCAGAAGCAACAATTCCCGTATGCGTAAGATTACGTTTTCTTTTAGTTGACTTCTTAGTAAGAATATGGCTTTTATAAGCATGCTTTCTCTTAATTTTACCGGTTCCTGTAAGTGTAAACCTTTTTTTAGCACCGGATTTTGTTTTCATTTTTGGCATTACTTTCTCCTTATTATGATTAATTAATAATTATTTTTTTGGTGATAAAATCATTATCATTCTTTTCCCTTCTAATTTTGGAAGTTGTTCAACTTTAGCATAATCTGCTATTTCTTGTGCAAATCTTAGCAAAAGTATTTCACCTTTTTCTTTATAAATAATCGTTCTACCCTTGAACAGAACATCAACCTTTACTTTAGCACCTTCCTGAAGAAATTTTATTGCATGTTTTAGCTTAAAATTAAAGTCGTGTTCATCAGTATTAGGACCCAATCTTACCTCTTTAACAACGACTTTAGCTGTTTTGGCTTTAATCTCTTTTTGTTTCCTTTTTTGTTCGTAAAGATACTTTTTATAATCAATTACCCTACAAACTGGAGGTTGAGCAGTTGGAGAAATCAAAACTAAATCAAGCGATATAGCTCTTGCAATTTCTAGTGCTTCTTTTATTGGATAAATTCCCGATTCAATATTTTCTCCAACGACTCTAACCGTTGGGTCTTTGATTTTTTCATTTATCTTATGCAAGTCTTCTTTCTTCTCGAACCTGCGCTTGTATGGAGAGGCATGTGGTGTTGCTATATTTAAATCTCCTATTTTAAGTTAATAATCAGTTAATTTATATTTTTAGTCATACGACTAATTTCATCATTAATCATTGAGGCAAAATCATTTATTTTAAAAATTCCCATATCCCCATGTCCTTGTTTTCTAACAGATACTGCATTCTCAGCTTCTTCTTTTTCGCCAACAATAAGCATATAAGGTGTTTTACTGACCTCAGCATCGCGGATTTTACGTCCAGTCTTCTCATTCCTCTCATCTACTTTTCCACGAATATTAAATTCAGCGAGCAAATTTAAAACTTTTTTTGCATATTCAACAAATTTTTCACTAATTGGTAAAATAATTACTTGTTCTGGTGCTAACCACAAAGGAAATTTGCCTGCACAATGTTCAATCAGCACAGCAACAAAGCGTTCCATAGAACCAAAAGGAGCTCTGTGAATCATAACAGGTCTATGTTTTTGATTATCTGAGCCAACATATTCAAGGTTAAATCGTTCAGGCAAATTATAATCAACCTGAATAGTACCAAGCTGCCATTTACGTCCAATAGCATCTTTGACCATAAAATCTAACTTTGGACCATAAAATGCAGCTTCACCTTTAACTATATTTGCATTAATACCTTTTTCTTGAACAACTTCAATAATAGCTTGTTCTGATTTATCCCAGTTTTCGTCAGTACCAATATATTTTTCTTTATCATCAGGGTCTCTTAGCGATACCTGTGCAATATATTCGTTAAAATCTAATGCTTTAAAAATCAATAGTACAATATCCATAACCCCTTTAAATTCCTCTTTTACCTGGTCGGGGCGACAGAATATATGGGCATCATCTTGAGTAAAGCCTCTAACTCTTGTAAGACCGTGCAATTCTCCGCTTTGCTCATAACGATAAACAGTTCCAAATTCAGCATATCTAACAGGTAAGTCTTTATATGAATGAGGTTTAGAATTATATATTTCGCAATGATGTGGACAATTCATAGGTTTAAGCATAAATTCTTCACCTTCAACTGGAGTAGTAATAGGTCGAAAAGAATCTTTCCCATATTTTTGATAATGTCCCGAAGTTTTGTAGAGTTCAATATTACCAATATGAGGAGTTATAACAGGCTGATAACCAGCTTTTTGCTGAACATTTTTCAAAAAAGCCTCAAGTTTCTCTCTTAAAATAGCTCCTTTAGGTAGCCACAAAGGCAATCCCTGCCCCACTTTTTGAGAAAAAGTAAATATTTCGAGTTCTTTACCAAGTTTACGATGGTCGCGTTGCTTAGCTTCTTCTAATAAAGCAAGATATTCATTAAGTTCTTTTTGCTTTGGAAACGTAATGCCATAAATGCGAGTTAACTGCTTACGTTTTTCGTCACCACGCCAGTAGGCACCAGCAACTGCCATTATTTTTACAGCTTTAATATAGCTTGTGTCAAGCAAATGAGGACCACGACACAAATCAGTAAAAGAGCCTGACTCGTAAAAACTAATTTCGCCATCTTTTAATTCACCAATAAGTTCAAGTTTATATTCATCGCCTTTCTTTTTAAAATACTCAATAGCCTTATCCTTTGAAATTTCAACCTTTCTGAAAACGTGTTTCTCTCTTGCCAAAGCAAGCATTTTTTCTTCAATCTTAGGAAAATCACTTTCGCTGATAACTTTATCTCCTAAATCAATATCGTAATAGAAACCATTTTCAATATCAGGACCAATACCGAATTTTGTTCCAGGATATAATTGTTCAATAGCATTAGCCATTAAATGAGCTGATGAATGCCAAAATGTAGATTTACCATCTTCGTCATCCCAAGTTAATAATTTAACTTGCGAATCTTCGTTTATGGGGTACGTTAAATCCCAAACTACATTATTAACTTTAACAGCAATAACATTACGAGCAAGCCCCTCGCTTATACTTCGAGCAATTTCGAGACCTGTAACACCTTTATTATATTGTCGCACTGAATTATCAGGCAATGTTATATTTATCATAAAGCATTTAAAAAATTATGTGCAAAGATACAGATTTATAATTAAATAATAAAATTTTTATTAATAAAACAGAACACTAATAGCGACTTAAAAAAATAAATTTTTATTATAAAGGTATATTATTTATTATTGTAAATTGCAATTGTTTTAAAATCTTTATTCTATGAACAAAAAATCAATATTTTTCGGCGGTGCAATTATATTTTTGCTTGTAGCCAGTGTGGTATTAATTTTTACTAACCGTACTAGTGCCTATATAAGAGTCAATCCTGCTTTTAAAGAATATGTTTCGGCTTTTACTTCAGGAGTTATTTCTAAGGAAAGCAGTATTAAAATTAGAATGGCTCACGACATGGTTGATTCATCGAAGATTGGGATAAGCATTGATGAACAATTGTTTAGTTTTAGCCCTAAAATTGAAGGCAAAGCCTTTTGGAGTGATTTCAGAACCATTGAATTTAAACCATCCGAAAGTTTAAAACCTAAAACTTTATATACAGGTGAGTTTTATATTTCTAAACTTCTTGACATGCCCGACAGCCTTAAAACTTTTGTATGGCAATTTCAAACTATTCAACAAGCTGTTGAAGTTGAAACAAAGAATTACAAAGCATACAGCAACATAAATCTTACAAAAGGCAAGCTCGAAGGACTTATTAAATGTGCCGATGTTGTTAGTACTGAACAAATTCAAAAAATAATAACTGCATCACAAAACGGAAACACCTTGCCTGTAAGTGTATCTATATTATCAGACAAAAAAACATTTAAATTTGCAATTGACAGCATTATAAGAACGTCAAAAGCTGAAATTATTACTATAAAATGGAATGGAGAAAATATTGGAGCTACTAATAAAGGAGAGATAAAATTTGAAATACCTGCCCTAGATGATTTTAAACTTATGAATGCCTCAAAAGTGCAATCGCCTGAACAATATGTGCTTTTACGTTTTTCGGACCCATTAAACAATGAACAGGAATTTTCTGGTTTAATTAAATCAAACAAAAACGATAATATCAGATTTATTTCAGAAGATAATGAAATAAGAATATATTTTGAAAACGAGCAACAAGGAGAAGTAAGCATTTATATTGATGCTGCTGTTAAAAACTTTGCAGGCAAACAGCTTCAAAAATCTGTTATGCAGACTTTTAATTTTGAAAATCTTAAACCTGCTGTAAAACTTATAGGTAATGGAAATATTTTACCATCATCTGACGGATTAATTTTTCCTTTTGAAGCCGTTAATCTGAAATCGCTGAATGTTAAAATCTTAAAGATTTATGAAAAAAATATTGCTCAATTTCTACAAGTTAATGATCTTGAAGGTGAAAGAGAACTAAGTCGTGTAGGAAAAATTGTTGTAAATAAATCTATTCCGCTTACAACTATTTCAGATAAATTAACTGATTTTTCTGTATGGAATAAATTTTCGCTCGACCTTAACGATTTAATTAAAGCAGAACAAGGTGCTATTTATCGTGTTACTATTAATTTTAAAAAATCAGATGCTTTATACATTTGTGATGATGAAGAAAATAAATATGAAGACGAATTGATTTCTACATGGTCTAATACTGACGAAAAAGATTATTCAGAATGGGGCTATTATGACGATTATTACAGCGATTATTATTACGATGACTATTATTATTACGATTATAACTGGCGTGAACGCGATAATCCTTGTAAAAATTCATATTATTGGGACAAATCAGTCAGCCGAAATATTTTAGCTTCCGACATAGGGCTTATAGCTAAATCAGGGTCTGATAAAAAACTAAATATTTTTGCATGCGATATTATTACGGCAAAACCTCTTAAAAATATTGACATAGAACTTTACGATTATCAGAACATTTTAATAGCAAATACACAAACCAATACAGATGGAATGTGCGAGTTTGATTATAATAAAAGCAGACCTTATCTTATAATTGCCAAAAATAAAGACCAAAGAGGATATCTTAAAATTAAAAACGGTAATTCATTGTCGTTGAGCATGTTTGATGTTGAAGGAGAATCGGTTCAGAACGGATTAAAAGGATTAATTTATGGAGAAAGAGGAGTATGGCGTCCGGGCGATTCTATTTATTTGACTTTTATTTTGCATGATAAAGATGCTGACTTGCCTGAAGAATATCCTATTGTTTTTGAACTTACCAACCCAAGAGGACAAAAAGTAAAGCATGCTATCAAAACAAATTCTGTAAACGGTTTTTATGATTTCAGAACCGCAACAGATGCTGATGCTCCTACTGGAAACTGGACTGCAAATGTAAAAGTTGGCAACAACAATTTTTACAAAACGATAAAAGTAGAAACTATTAAGCCCAACAGATTAAAAATATCGCTAAATTTTCCTGACCATAGAATTGTTAAAGGCAGTGATATTAACGGTATTTTAGAATCAAAATGGCTACATGGAAGTCCTGCACGAAATATGAGAGCTTTAATTACAGCATCATTAATAAAAAGTAAAACTACTTTTAACAAGTTTACCAACTATATTTTTGATGACCCTTCGCGTAGATTTGATGTAGAAAACATTTTAATTTTTGAAGGTAAACTTGATGACAGCGGAAAAGCTGATATACCTGCCAGTTTTAATGTATCTGACGCTGCCCCCGGCGTTTTAAAAGCTTATTTTGAAACCAGAGTTTTTGAAGAAAGTGGCGAATCGAGTGTTGACAGGTTTTCAATACCTTATTATCCTTATACTTCTTATGCTGGTATTGAAGTTCCTAAAGGAAAAGATATGGAAGATATGTTAGAAACTGATAAGGATAATATCATAAAAATTGTGAATGTTGACGCTGATGGTAAACTGATTACTTCGGGTAATAATTTAAAAATTGATGTTTTTAAAATTGACTGGCGCTGGTGGTGGGACAATACCGATTATTATTTAACAAGTTTTTCGGGAAGTACATATAATACTCCTGTTTATTCTCAGGAGCTTGAAACCAAAGAAGGTAAAGCAGTTTACACATTGAATATTGATAAAAATGACTGGGGTAGATATCTTATTCGTGTTACTGACATAAACAGCGGACATAGTGCCGGCAAAATAGTTTATATTGACTGGGCTGGATGGGCTGACCGTGCTAAAGATAACCGTCAGGCTGCTTCAATGCTTGTTTTTACGGCAGACAAAGAAAAATATGATATTGGAGAAGAAGTTCAATTAACTTTACCTGCAGCCGAAAATGCCAGAGCTTTAGTCAGTCTTGAAACAGGTTCAAAAGTTTTAAAAAGTTGGTGGATTGACACTAAAGCTGGGCAAACAATTGTTAAATTTAAAACTACAGCCGAAATGGCTCCCAATATTTATGCTTATATTACTTTAATTCAGCCACATAAACAAACTGCTAATGACTTGCCTTTAAGATTGTATGGCGTTATCCCAATTAAAATTGATGACCCAAACACTCACCTGCGTCCTATTATTCAAATGTCCGATGTATTAGTTCCTGAAAAAGAAGCCAGCATAACTGTTAAAGAAGAAAACGGCAAAGCTATGGCATATACTTTAGCTGTTGTTGATGAGGGCTTACTTGATTTAACAAAATTTAAAACGCCTTCGCCTTGGAACTCTTTTTATGCCCGTGAAGCTCTTGGTGTTAAAACCTGGGATTTATACGATAATGTCTTAGGTTCTTACAACGGAGTTCTTGAAAGATTATTAAGTATTGGTGGAGGCGAAGAAGGCGATGTAGCAGGTGTTCAAAGAGCTAATCGTTTTAAACCTATGGTGAAATTTATTGGACCATTTTATCTTAAAAAAGGTACAAGTAAAACTCATAAATTTATGATGCCGCAATATGTTGGTTCTGTTAGAGTTATGTTAATTGCTGGTGATAAAACAGCTTATGGTTCTACCGAAAAAACCGTAACTGTTAAAAAACCTCTTATGTTGTTGGCTACTTTACCAAGAGTATTAGGTCCTGGCGAAAGTCTTAAATTACCTGTCAGTGTTTTTGCTATGGAACAAAATATTAAAAATGTAAAAATAAGTGTTTCAACAAATAATTTACTGAATATTGAAGGCACTAGCACTCAAATAATTAGTTTTAAAGAAATTGGCGACCAACTTGCCGAATTTGATGTTAAAATTGCAGAAAAAACAGGTATAGCTAAAGTGAAAATTACTGCTATAAGTGGTAATCATAAAGCTAATTACGACATAGAGGTAGATGTTAGAAATCCTAATCCTGAAATTACCGACATAGTTGAAACTATTATTCAGCCTAATGCAACATGGAACGAAAGTTTTAAACTTGTTGGTATGCAAGGAACCAATACTGCTGTTTTGGAAGTATCTTCAATACCGCCTTTAAATTTAGAAAATAGACTTAAATATTTAGTAAGTTATCCACATGGTTGTTTAGAGCAAACTACTTCTTCTGCTTTTCCACAATTATTTATTGCCTCTTTTATTGAATTAGACAAAAAAACTCAGTCTGATGTCGAAAGAAATGTAAAAGCTGCTATTAACAGAATAAGAGGATTTCAGCAAGCTAATGGCGGTTTGAGTTATTGGCAGGGAGGAGAATCAGTTGACGAGTGGGGTACCAATTATGCAGGGCATTTTCTTTTAGAAGCTGTTGCAAAAGGCTATTCACTTCCACAAGGTATGTTGGCTAAATGGAAATCATATCAAAAGAAAAAAGCTTTAGCGTGGATGCCGGCATTTAAAGATTATTATTATAATGCCGATTTAGTTCAGGCTTACAGATTATATACTCTTGCTCTTGCAAAATTGCCCGAATTGGGTGCAATGAACCAGTTGAGAGAACAAAAAAATCTGAGTATTTCTGCTAAATGGCGCCTTGCTGCCGCCTATCATCTTGCAGGTCAAACCTCTATCGCTAAAATGATGGTGGCTAATATTACTACTAAGGTTAAGCCCTATAAAGAACAATTTTATTCTTATGGAAATAACGAAAGAGACCAAGCTATGATTATTGAAGCACTTAGTTTAATGGGTAACAGAACAAAGGCTGCTCCCTTGGTCAAAGATTTGTCGGCTCTAATGAGTAAAGATTATTGGATGAGCACACAAACCACTGCTTATTCGCTTATTGCTATTTCAAAATTTTTAAATAATAATAATACTGTTTCTGGCGCTGAGTTCGATTATTATATTAACGGAAATAATATTGTAAGTATTAACACCCAAAAACCTGTTTCGTTAATAGATATTAATCTAAAAGGTACTTCTGAAAAAGGTAAAATAAAAGTTATAAATAAAGGTAAAGGAATTTTATATGCGAGAGTAATTATGAAAGGTATTCCTGCTCAGGGCGATGAATCGGCAGCTTCTTCAAATCTTGCTATTGATGTAAGTTTTATGAATATTAACGGAAGTTCGATTAATCCTTCTGAAATTGAACAAGGTAAAGATTTTATTGCCGAAATTAAAATTTTAAACCCCGGATTAAGAGGCAATTATTCACAATTAGCGCTTACATCAATTTTCCCTTCAGGATGGGAAATACACAACACACGAATGGATATGATTGGCGGAAGAGTAAACAGCGATTTGTTTAATTATCAAGATATTAGAGACGACAGAGTGATGACATACTTTCATCTCAACGCCAATCAATCAAAAACATATAGAATTTTATTAAATGCGTCTTATGCAGGTACATTTTACTTACCTGCTATTAATTGCGAAGCAATGTATGATAATTCTATAAATGCTCGTACAAAAGGACAGTGGGTAAAAGTAATTCCTTTTAAAGAATACGATATAGCGAAAAAAGAATAAATATTTCAAAATACTGAAAAAGTACAATTGAAAGGGTTTTACGATTAACGTTTTATCTAAATAAATTATTAATTATTTATAATTTTTTCTGCTTTTATTTGTAATTCGTAATTTTTAATATCTATCATCATGGGTTAAAATTTATTTTTGTTCAATCAAAATAAAATGTTTTAATTTTTTTATAAATTTACAGCTTTAATATAAAACATTAATGCTATGGAAAAAATTAAATTTGGAACCGACGGTTGGAGAGCCGTTATTGCTAGAGAATTTACAGTTGAAAATGTAGCTAAAGTTGCTACTGCTGCTGCTAAATGGCTTTTGTCAAAAAAACAAAATCCTTCGGTTGTTATTGGCTACGATACTCGTTTCGCTGGGCAATTATTTGCCGAAACTACAGCCTGCGTAATGGCGGCTAATAATATTAAAGTCTATATGCCTGCAGCTTTTGTTACAACTCCTATTGTTTCTTATTCTGTGCCTACTCTTAAAGCCGATTTGGGTGTTGTTATTACTGCAAGTCATAATCCGCCTTCATACAACGGATTTAAATTAAAAGGTCATTATGGTGGGCCGCTTTTAGAAGAAAATATCAAAGAAGTTGAAGCTTTATTCCCCGATAAATGCCCTGCTGATTTCGATAAATATTCTTTTAAATATTATGTAGATAAAGGATTAATCGAAATTACCGATTTAGAAGAACTGTATGTAAATAGAGTTAAAGCTGTTTTTGATCTCGATTTAATTAAAAATTCAGATTTTGAATTCGCTTTTGATGCTATGTACGGAGCAGGTCAAAATGTTATTAAAAAATTATTGCCCGATATTACTTTTTTGCATTGCGAAAATAACCCAACTTTTGAAGGTATTGCTCCCGAACCATTACTCCGCAATCTTAAAGAATTTGCCGAAGTTATTAAAATGTCCGAAAATATTGATTGCGGATTGGCAGTTGACGGCGATGCCGACAGGCTTGCTATGTTCGATAACGAAGGTAATTATATAGATTCTCATCATGTTTTATTATTGCTTATTCATTATCTTGCTGGTTATAAGGGTTTGAAAGGTAAAGTAGGAGCAGGTTTCTCTTCTTCTGTTAAAATTAATGCTCTTTGTAAACACTATGGGCTTGATTTGGAAATTGTTCCTATTGGTTTTAAACATCTTTGCGGTGTAATGCTGCGCGAACATGTTTTGGTTGGTGGTGAAGAATCAGGTGGCATAGCTGTTTCCGGGCATATTCCCGAACGCGACGGTATTTGGAACGGCATTCTTTTATGGGAATTTATGACTAAAACAGGTAAATCGCTCAGAGAACTGATTGAAGAAATTTATGCTATTGTTGGACCTTTTGCTTTTGAACGCTCCGACCTCCATTTAGATAAAGATTTAAAAGAAAAAATTGTTGATAATTGTGTTAATAATCGTTATAAAGAATTTGGTAAATACAAAGTGCAACGCATTGATACTTTAGACGGATTTAAATATTATTTCAACGATGATGAATGGCTTTTGATACGACCTTCTGGAACTGAACCTGTTTTAAGAACTTATGCCGAATCGCATACTCGCGACCAAGCTCTTGATATTCTTAAAACTGCTTACGAAACTATTACTAAATAAATTAAAAATGTTTTAATTGATATTTAAAATTTTAATATTTGTCGTTTTTTTATCGTTGCCGGTGATTATATTTCCGGCAACGCCTTTTATGGAAAAATGTAATCCAATTGATACTCTTAATATAAATGATACTACAAAAAATAATTCAAAATATTATATTGCCTCTTATGCTTTAATTGGCTCTACTTCTATAATTGGTTTAAATTCTTTGTGGTATAAAGATTATCCACGTTCTTCATTCCATTTTTTTAACGATGGCAACGAATGGCTGCAAATGGATAAAACAGGGCATTTTGCAACTTCATATCTAATTAATCGTATTGTTTATACTACTTTAAATAATGCTAATAGCTCCAATAAGTTCAATTTATGGTTTAGTGGCGGTTTATCGTTGGGTTATCTTACTGCTATTGAAGTGCTTGATGGATTTTCGGAGCAATGGGGCTTCTCTCCCTACGATTTTTCTGCTAATATTGCCGGTACTGCTTTGTTTACTGCTCAGCAAATTTTGTGGAACGAGCAAAGAATATCTGTAAAATTTTCATATTCAAAATCTGATTATATTAAATACAGACCTGATTTGTTAGGAAATAATTTTGCAGAAAATATTTTAAAAGATTATAACGGGCAAACTTATTGGCTGTCAGTTAATATTTCTTCTTTTTTGAATAATGAAAATAATTTCCCTAATTACTTAAATATTGCATTGGGTTATGGTGCTAATGGTATGATAGGTGGTAAAAACAATGATTTTTATAATGCTACACAAATAACTGAATTTCAAAGAACTCGTCATTTTTACTTATCTCCTGATATTGACTTCAATAAAATTAAAACAAATAAAAAAACAATTAAAATATTACTTAACCTTCTGAATATTATTAAGTTGCCTGCTCCCACATTAGAATTTTCTCCGTCTAAAAAAGTTAAATTTTTCCCATTATATTTTTGATTTTTGTTTTGTAACATAAGTGTATTTACTTAATCTTATTTTTTGTGTTATTTATTGCATATTATTAATTATTTTTGATATTCAAAAATTATAAATATTTACAATAATAATTAAATAATTATTGCTTTTGAATGTATTAAGTTGTTATATATGTTTATTGTAAGATATGTAAAAACAGCATTTTACAAATTGAGCGTTTATTAACAATGTACAAAGTGGGTTATTTGCATGTAAATTAAATTACGGTGCCTTGGGAAATAAATAAAATAGAATGAAAAAATATAAAATAGGTAAAATATTGATTTTTATTGGAATAGCTTTAATGATAATATTTGGAGTATTAACCTGCATAAATTTATATTTTGACGATAATATTTTTTTTAGTATGCGTTCGTTCGATATTATAGTTCATAGTTTAAGTTACGTGAGTTTGATTTTAGTTGTTCTCGGAATTGGGTTAAGTATTTTAAAAACATTAGACGAAAATGTAAAATTAATTCATAAATATAATGAAATTTTCAATAATATTGATATATCAAATTACGAAATCAAAGAACAAGTTTCTGAAATAAAAACCGAAACATTATTTATT
>CAZDEU010000031.1:3258-8441 GCA_964504265.1 uncultured Bacteroidales bacterium | reverse complement strand
TTTGTAATATAATTATTGAAGCCTGCTTGCAAGCACTTTTCCTTTTCTTCGTTCAATGCAAATCCTGTTTGTGCAATTATTGGAATATTCTTATTTATTTTTTTGATTTCGGCTAAAGCTTCAAAACCATCAATTACAGGAAGTTGAATATCCATTAGTATAATATCAATATTTTCATGTTCATTGCATATATCTATCGCCTGTTGACCATTGTTAGCCGACAAAATATTAGCCTTTGTCGGCTTTAACACTAATTGCAAATATTTCATATTAATTTCATCATCTTCTACTAATAAAATATTTTTGCCTAACCACCCAAATTTTATTTCTTCTTCAATATTATTTGTGGTTTTTTGTGATTTTTGAAGTGTTTTTTTGTAAGGAATTGTAAATTTAAATGTGGTTCCTTTTTGATATTCAGACTCAACCTGAAAATTACCACCCATCAAATCAACTAAGCCTTTGCTGATAGGCAGACCAAGTCCAGAACCTTTGTATTTTTTTCTTGTTGTATTTTCAAATTGCCAAAATCGCTCAAAAATGTGTTCAAGTTCATTTTTGGGTATTCCAATTCCTGTATCATTCACAAAAAATTCTAAATAATCTGAACTCTTAACATTATACCCAAATTCAATATAACCATTATGAGTGAATTTTAATGCGTTATTTATTAAATTTGCATTAATCTGTTGTAAGCGTATAGGGTCGGCAATAATATTTTCAGATTTTACAGATTCAGGAAGTCTTAATCTTAATTCAATACTTTTTTTGCCCATACTAATTTTTAATTTATTAAAAACTTTGTAGGTGCTATTTAATAATTTTATCAAATCGAACTCTTCTAACGCAAGTTTCATTTGTCCTGCTTCAATTTTTGATAAATCAACAATGTCATCTATAATTTTTAATAACATTAAACTTCTGTTGTTAATTATATCAATATATTCGTTACGTTCAGAATCTGATAAAGATGGCGTTTTTAACAAATCAAGAAAACCTAAAATGCCATTTATGGGTGTTCTTATTTCGTGCGACATATTCGACAGGAATGCTGTTTTTAATTTAGAATTCTCTTCTGCTTTCAGTTTTGCTTCAAGCAACTCCATTTCATGTTTAATTCTGTCGGTAATAGGTCTGATGCTAACATAATAAGTAGTTTGACCTTCGAATAAATATTTACTAATATTAAATTCAATTTCGGCTAATGATTTATCGCATTTAATTATTTTGATTTTAATAGGTATAAAGTTTTGATTTTTAATTTGTTCACTTATTATTGCATGATATTCAGCGGGGAAAAAATCGAAAAAATCGGCTCCAATAAGTTTTGATTTTTCATAATCAGTAAATTTTAAAATTTCTTCATTAACATCTAAAATAATATTGTTTATATTTATAATAAAAGTACCAGCATAAGGAAAGTCCGATAGTCTTTCAAATTTTTCAATTTGTTGTATTAATTCGGCTTCTCGTCTTTTAAATTTTAAAATATCTGAAAAAATAATTAATAATTTTGTTGGTACTTGATTTTTATCCCATTCGGCTACTCTTGCTCTAAGCCGCACCCAAAAATATTCATCACTTTTATGACGCATTAATATTTCTTCGTCAACATAAGTTTGCTTATCATTCCAAAGGTTATGTAATTTTTTTTCTATTAAACCAACATAATCTTTATGTATTTTCTTTCTTAAATTTTCATAATTAGGTTTAAATTCAAGTGGTTCACAACCTAATAAATAATAAAAATGGTTATTAATACTAAAAAATTCCTCATCTTTATCCCATACTATAATTCCATTACGTGTTATATCAGAAATTTTTTCCAAATCGTGAACAATAACTTCAGAAGAATAAAAATTACTAGGTTCAATATCCATAATGGGAACAGCAAAGCACAAATAAACATTGGCGTTTGCTATATTTCCTTTTTCGGTAAAAGCCCTTACTTTTATTTTTTTATTATTATTTCCAATAAATGTAACAGAAGTATTGCCCGAAAGTACATCTTTTAATATTTTATAAATATCGTTATCATTAGTTATATCAATTATGTCAAATATATATAAATTTGAAATATCTGTTAGCTTAAGATCATTTTGTAATCCTTGCGATATATGTATTATTTTGCCAGTATTATCGAAAATAAATATATATCTGTTGGCAATATTGGGAAAATTTTCAATAGTTTTGCCGAGTACTTTATTCCATATTGATAATATTTTATCATTCATAATATTAGATTAACATAGTATTTATTTAGGTAAAAAATCCTAAATATATATATTATATTTAAATATTTTCTTATTTCATTAAAACAGACTTCTGTAGTATTTCGACAATACCATTTTCAATACTAAGGGGTTGACGTTTTAGCAATTTTCTCATTTTAGAAATATCAGGAAAACGCCTCATCATATCGCCTTCTTCAAGTGGGGGCATAAAAACAATTTTTGATTTAGAATCAGTAAGTCTAATAATAAGTTTTGCTAAATCAAGCATAGTTATTTCAACATCTCCGCCAATATTTACGACATCGTTAATATACTGATTGCTATAAAAAGATTTTACACAAGCATCAACGTTATCGTCTATATAACAAAACGTTCGGGTTTGCAGTCCATCACCATAAATTGGAATATTTTTATTTTTAATTGCCAAAGAAATAAATTTTGACATAACAAAATCTTCACTTTGCTTTGGTCCATAAGTGTTAAAAAATCTGAAAATTGTATATTCTAAACCAAATTCTTTATAATAAGATTTTAAAAATGATTCGCCCAAATTTTTCACAATAGCATAAGGAATACGCGAGTTAAGAGGAGTAGTTTGTTCATTTTGTGGAAGTTCTACTGGTTCTCCGTAAACCTCAGACGAAGACGAGAAAAACACCCTTTTAACACCTGAATTTTTAGACAAATTTAAAATATTTTCAATACCATGAATATCTCTCATAACTTTAACAGGATGCTCTTGTGTACGTTTAACACCAACCATAGCAGCATAGTGAAAAACATATTCAAAATGAAACGAAAGCATTACCTCTGCAATATCGCGGTATTCATTAACATCGCATTTTATAAACTTCCAGTTAGGTTTTGATTTTGAAGGTAATTTTTTAATATCACCAGTCGATAAATCATCGACTAATACACAAAAATTATCGGGGTCTTGTATTAGTTTTTCGGCTAAACAGCTTCCAATAAAACCTGCACCACCTGTAATTAATATATTTCTCATATCTATATATTTTATAAATCATTTTTTAATAATCCAAGTAAATAATTACCATAGCCACTGTTAACAAGAGGTTTGGCAATATCCTGCAATTTATCTTCATTAATAAATCTCATTCTATAAGCAATTTCTTCTATACAGCCAATTTTTAACCCCTGTCGTTCTTCAATAACCTGCACAAATTGCGATGCGTGTAAAAGTGAGCTGAAAGTGCCTGTATCTAACCATGCAGTTCCTCTTCCTAAAACTTTAACTTGCAATTTTCCTAATTTTAGATATTCTCGATTTACATCTGTTATTTCATATTCACCTCTGGCTCCTGGCTTTATATTTTTTGCAACTTCCACAACAGAATTATCATAAAAATAAAGCCCAGGCACAGCAAAATTAGATTTTGGCAATTTGGGTTTTTCCTCTATTGAAAGTGCTTTCATACTTTTATCAAATTCAACAACACCATAGCGATGAGGGTCGGAAACATGATATGCGAAAATAATACCACCATCAGGATTATTGCTTTGAATAAGCTGTTTTTGCATATCAGTGCCATAAAAAATGTTATCACCTAAAATCATTGCAACTTTATCGTTACCAATAAATTCTTCACCAAGAACAAAAGCCTGCGCCAGCCCATTAGGAACTATCTGAACTTTGTAACTAAAACTACATCCAATGCGACTACCATCGCCTAAAAGTCGCTGAAAATTCGGTATATCTTCTTTAGTTGAAATTATTAATATTTCTTTAATACCCGACATCATAAGTATTGATAAAGGGTAATAAATCATTGGCTTATCGTAAACAGGCATCAATTGTTTACTAACTGCAATGGTTAGGGGAAATAATCTTGTTCCTGAACCACCTGCTAATATTATACCTTTCATTTTATTAATAGTTTATTGATTTTCAATATTATTATTTGAATTTTCAAGTTCAAGGTCATCAAGTTCAAGGTCATGTTCTTCATCAAAAATTTCTAAAAATGGTTCTTCAAATGCTTTTGTTGTTGCCCGATTATCAAAATATAATAATAATGATGGTAAAAATAATAAATTTGTGCATAATGCGACAAGTAATGTAAAAGTAATCAGATATCCAAGGCTTTGTGTTCCACCGAACGATGAAAATATAAACATTGAAAAACCAAGGCACAACACCGAAGATGAATAAATCATGCTATAACCTGTTTCACGTAATGCACCTAAAATACTTTCGCGAATTTGCCAGCCACTGTCGCGCAAATGTTGTCTGTATCTTGACAAAAATAAAATAGAATTATCGACAGAAATCCCTAATGCTATACTAAAAATAATTATTGTAGATGGTTTAATAGAAATTCCTATAAATCCCATCATCGCAGCCGTTGCAATTAAAGGCAGTATGTTTGGAATTATTGATATTAACACCATACGAAAAGAAGAAAATAATAATGCCATTATTATTGATATTAATAATAATGCAATTAATAAACTTTGCAGCAAATTACCGATAAGATAATTAGTGCCTTTTAAGAATACAACGCTAGTTCCAGTAAGTTCAACATCATAATCTTTAGCATCAAAAATTGAATCTATCTTCGATTGTAAATCATCTTTAATTCGTTGTATGTCTTTAGTACCAATATTAGCCATTTGTACACTAACTCTGGTAACCTGCATATTTGTATCAACAAATGAGTTAAGAATAGTTTTCTTTTTGTTATCAGCTTTGGGAATATAACTACCCATAAACATCATTTCGTTATTGTTAGGTAAATTATACATAAGCGGGTCGCCATTATAAAAAGCCTGCCTAGCAAATTTTACGACTTCGGCTATTGAAAGTGGAGCAGAAAATTCGGGATACTTTTTTAATGTATCCTGCAATCTATCAATTTTCTTAATTGTCGAAAGTCGCATTACCCCTCTTTTCTTTTTAGTATCTATGCTAATTTCAAAAGGCATTAC
>CAZDEU010000031.1:0-3158 GCA_964504265.1 uncultured Bacteroidales bacterium | reverse complement strand
ATCGGTATTAAAAAAATTGAAAATATATATAGCAAAATTATATTTATTGATGCTATTACACCAAATTCGAACATCAACTGGTTTTTAGTAAAAATAAAAGTTCCAAAACCAATAGCTGTAGTAATATTAGTTAATAATGTTGCAAAACCAACTTTTTGAACTATTCGTGATAAAGCCTTTACCTTATTTTGATGTGCTTTATATTCAAAATGAAATTTATTTATCAAAAATATGCAGTTTTCTATACCTATTATAATAATTAATGGTGGTATAATACCACTTAGCATTGTAATTTTATAGCCCATCATATCCATAGTCCCCATAACCCACACAACACTAATTGCAACAATAATAAGAGGGAAGATTACAGCTTTAAACGAGCGAAAATAAAGGAAAAGAACAATTGAAGCTACTAACAATGCTATAAAAATAAACCAGTAAAGTTCATTTTCAATCTTTTTACCTGTTAAGGTTCTGATATATGGCAAACCGGAGTAATGAACCTTTATATCGTGTTTATCCACAAATTTATCGCATTCATCAGTAATTTCATCTATGAGTTTAAATCTCTTTTTTGAATTTATATTTTCCTTATCAATAGTCAATGCCATTAATGTAGCGTAAGTTTTGCTGTTATACATAAAACCATCGTAAAATGGATATGATAAAACAAGGTTCAATAAACTATCAACTTGCTTTTGATTATGAGGTTCTTTATCAAAAATTGGTTTAAAATCGAATTTTCCTAAACTATCGTTTTTTACAAGGTGAAAAGCACGCGAAGCTGAAACAACATCTTTTACACCATCAATTTTTTTAACATTGTAAGTTAAATTATACCAATCTTTAAAAACTTCATAATTTGTAATTTTTGAATCCTGAATGCCAATAAAGAGTACGGAGCCATCTTCGCCAAAAATTTCTTTAAATTTTTTATAAGCAACTGAAGTAGAATCATTTACTGGTAATACTTGTGCAAATTCATAAGACATTTCTACCTTACTGGCTCTATATCCCATAAATATTGTTAATGCTAATATTACAAGTAAATTAGCTAATCGGTTGCGTAAAATAAACCTCACTAAAAATGTCCACATTGCTTATAATTCTTAAAAAGTATTAAAATTATTTTTAATTTTCAAAATTTCAAGGCTCGAAATTACTATAATAATCAATTTCAACAAATTTTATATTGAAAAAAAATGATTTTTTTATCTTTGGCGTAAATTTTGTTTTTTTGCAATCGAAATCAAAATTAATTGAATGATTGACAAAAAGAATCAAATATAAAAAATTAATATAAAACAATGCAATTTCTATCTAATACCCTTAAAAACTAATAAATTAATCATTATGAAAAAAATTATTTTAATCGCCATCGCAGCAATACTTTTACAAGCTTGTGCATCGTCAACTTCTCTATTGAGAAAAGGCAGATATGATGAATCAATTACCAAATCGGTCAAAAAAATTCAGAAAAAACCTGAAAAAATTAAAGAAGTTCAAAATTTAGAACAAGCATTTAGAATTGCAAATCAAAAAGATAATGACAGGATAAATTTTTTAAGGCTTTCGGGGCAGCCTGATATATGGGACGAAATTTTTAAGGTATATTTAGTTATGAAAAATCGTCAGGAAAGAGTTAGAATACTGCCTTCTGAAGTTTTGAATCACATTAATTTTAAATATGTTAATTATGATGAGGAAATTGTTTCGGCACAGAAAAAAGCTGCTGAATTTTATTATGCCTATGGTGTAAGCCTCATGGATAAAGGCGATCGATTTAATGCGAGAGAAGCATATCATTATTTTTTAAAAGTTAAAAATTACTATAATGCCTATAAAGATGTCGATTTACAGATAAAAAATGCTTACGAAAGGGGGCAGACTTATATAGCAGTAGAAATGAACAACACAAGCATGACAACACTTCCCGAATTTTTTGAAGTCGAATTCCTTAAATTGAGCCTCACCGACCTTAACAGCAACTGGGTTAATTTTGAAACTATTCCTATTAAAGATAAAAAATATCATTATAAAATAAAACTTCAGGTAAGAAATATTGAAGTTACTCCAGAAATGGTAAAAGAAGATAATTTTGAAGAAACAAGAGAAGTAAGCGATGGCTTCCAATATGTGCTTGATGCTAATGGAAATGTTATGAAAGATACAGCCGGCAACGATATAAAAGTTCCTAAAACTAAAATTATAAGAGCATTAGTTAAAGGTGTACATCTCAAAAAATCGAGCATAGTAAACGGGATACTTGATATTTATGATAACACTACAGGGCAACTTGTTATGACTGAACCTATTACTGCTGAAGGTTTTTTTGAACATTCTTATTACAATGCTACAGGCGACCTTAATGCATTGAAACCTGACACTAAAAAGAAAATTGGCGGTGGACCCGTGCCATTCCCTTCTTCACCCGATATGATTATGCGTACAGTTGATGTTCTTAAGAATATTACTAAAACTGCTATTAATAGAAATCGTAGGTTATTTCAATAAAACATTAAAGTAAATTTTTTATTTGAACTCCTAAATTGTTACTAAAATACAATAAAAAAATCTCTCTTTTCTGTGAAGCCTCTGTGGAACTCTGTGCTATTTTCAGCAATTTAATAAATTACGAAATGTAAATTACAATTTTTATAGACTTACGAGATATTTTTTTATTTTAACATATATATTTTTACGTTTAACATTTACGCAAATATTATTCTGCATATAGTGTAATATTAATATTCCACTTTTGATATATTATTTCATTAAAAATATACTGTACATATACCAGCTTTAATATGCGACTATGATAGTGCGTTAGAAATTTTGTATTATGTTGTTTAATTTGAAAGAGAATGATTTTGCTTAATTTACGCAGACTTGATAAATATTATTTTTTTTATAAAAATAATTTATCTTGACTTTTGATTTTTTTGTTTTATATTTGTTGAAAATTTATGTTTTATTATTTATATTTTGTTAATCATAACAATTTTAGTAATAATTATAAAATGGAGTCCAGATACCATAATAAAAACGGGGCGTAACCGAAAAGCCACAAGAGTAGGATAATTTAATATATTAATAAAATGGCAGAAACACAAAACACACAAGATGCACAAAATCAATCAGGACAAACTGTAATTATT
>CAZDEU010000030.1:16645-21631 GCA_964504265.1 uncultured Bacteroidales bacterium | reverse complement strand
TTCTGACATTCTTTTTGTGCATATTTTCTACATTTCAGGAAAATTTGGCTGTTTTTCTAACTTTTATTTGATTGGCATAATTAATGAAAAGACTTGCTGCCAGAAAATATTGGTAAAATTAATGTCAAACTAAAAAAATTATAAAAAATGACAAAGTTAAACATTCAACCATTAGCTGACCGAGTTATAGTTGAACCTTCGGCAGCCGAAGAAAAAACTGCTGGCGGTATTATAATACCTGATACCGCTAAAGAAAAACCTCAAAAAGGTGTTATTATAGCCGCTGGTAAAGGTAAAAAAGATGAGCCTATGACCGTAAAGCCAGGCGATAAAGTTCTTTACGGAAAATATGCCGGTACCGAAATTACCATTGAAGGAAAAGATTATCTGATAATGCGAGAATCTGATATTGTTGCAATAGTTCAATAATCATTAATTTATTATAAACTTTTAAAAATCTTAAAAATATGGCAAAAGATATAATTTTTGAATTTAAAGCTCGTGAAGCTCTTAAAGCTGGCGTTGATGCTCTGTCAAACGCTGTTAAAGTAACCTTAGGTCCTAAAGGACGTAACGTTATTATTGATAAAAAATTCGGATCTCCTGCAATTTCAAAAGACGGTGTAACCGTTGCAAAAGAAATTGAACTTAAAGATCCTGTAGAAAATATGGGAGCTCAAATGGTAAAAGAAGTAGCTTCCAAAACTGCTGATATTGCGGGCGACGGTACTACTACTGCTACTGTTCTTGCTCAATCAATAATTGCAACAGGACTTAAAAATGTTACCGCTGGTGCTAACCCTATGGATTTGAAACGCGGTATTGATAAAGCTGTTCAGATTGTTATCGAAAATCTTAAGAAACAATCACAAACTATTGGCGAAAGCAACGACAAAATTGAACAAGTTGCTACTATTTCTGCTAACAATGATAATGTAATAGGTAAAATTATTGCCGAAGCTATGACTAAAGTCAGCAAAGAAGGCGTTATTACTATTGAAGAGGCAAAAGGCACCGAAACAGAAGTAAAAGTTGTTGAAGGTATGCAGTTCGATCGTGGATATATTTCACCATATTTCGTAACCGATGCTGATAAGATGGAAACTGTATTTGAAAATCCTTATATTCTTATTTATGATAAGAAAATTTCTGGAATGAAAGATTTTCTTCCTATTCTTGAAAAGGTTGTTCAAGCAAGTCGTCCTTTGCTTATTATTGCCGAAGATGTTGACGGCGAAGCTCTTGCAACATTAGTGGTTAATAAATTACGCGGTTCTTTGAAAATTGCTGCTGTAAAAGCACCTGGTTTTGGCGACCGCAGAAAAGAAATGTTGGAAGATATTGCTGTTCTTACTGGTGGTACTGTTATTTCTGAAGAAAGAGGTTTTAAACTTGAAAATGCTGACCTTTCATATTTAGGTTCTGCTGAAAAAATTACAGTTGATAAAGATAACACTACCATTGTTAGCGGTAAAGGTAAAAGCGAAGATATTAAAGCCCGCATAAATCAGATTAAAGCTCAGATTGAAAAAACCACATCCGATTATGACCGCGAAAAACTTCAGGAAAGACTTGCTAAACTCGCAGGTGGAGTTGCTGTTATTTATGTTGGTGCAGCTAGCGAAATTGAAATGAAAGAAAAGAAAGACCGCTTCGACGATGCACTTCATGCAACACGTGCTGCTGTTGAAGAAGGTATAGTTCCTGGTGGTGGAGTTGCTTATATACGTTGTATTGATACTCTTGTAAATGTAAAAGTTGATAATGACGATGAAAGAATAGGTGTTGATATTATTACCCGCGCTCTTGAAGAACCTCTACGTCAAATTGTTGCTAATGCAGGACTTGAAGGTTCAGTTGTTGTTCAGAAAGTTAAAGAAGGTAAAGGAGATTTCGGTTTCAACGCAAGAATTGAGAAATACGAAAACCTTTTATCAACAGGCGTTATTGACCCAACTAAAGTAACTCGAGTAGCTTTAGAAAATGCTGCATCAATTGCTGGAATGCTTCTTACAACTGAATGTGTCTTATCAGAAATAAAAGAAGAAACACCAGCTATGCCAAATCCAGGAATGGGTGGCATGGGCGGTATGGGTGGAATGATGTAAGATTTTTAAAACTCAATAAAAAAAGCCCCTTTTTCAAGGGGCTTTTTTTATTGAAAAAATCATATTTTTTTGAAATACATACAATTATTTATATAATTGCTTTTAATAAATAAATGTACCTTGTTTGATAATATTGCTACAAATTTTTAAAGTTCTAATTCCATTTGAAATATATCATCGTCTTTGCCGTCCACACTGTCATTTTTATTGCCCTCGTCTAAATTAATTTGCTCAGTAGGTTCTTCAAAAGGAATAGGGTCAAGAACAATAATTTTATTAATGGGTTTATCCGACAATCGTTTCCCTTTAGCTTTAATTCCTTTAACTGCAATATATTCAGAAGCATTAATTTCTTCATCTGTTTTGCCTTTAGCACTTTCGGGATATATAAGTTCAAAACGCGGATAATAATCACAGGTAACGATTAATTGTTCGCAAGTTGCTTCATCGGGCAAATAATTAATTTTTTTATCTGATAATTCAGGCTGAAAACGTTTAATATAAATAAAATCTGATTCATTGTCTTTATATATTGAGGTTATAATAACATTAGGTTTATACTTTTGAATTATTACTACGTCTTCGTCAAAATGGGTTGTAAGTTCAGTACCGGTAATTTTGTAATTACCCGATTTCATAACAGTTAAAATTTTGTCATTAGCTGAAAACGACCCAAGCGATACTCCTCTGCCTTCAACATTAATTCTTTTCACAGTTTCATCGAACCAAATTTCTCTGGCACCGAGTGTAGAAACCCCTTCATCTTTAAGAACAATTTTACGAACAGCATGTCTTGTAAGTATATTACCATAAGAACCTCTGCCTTTAATAGCAAGTTCGCTAAAATCAAAATCAAAAACTAAATTTTTTAAGCGAGGTTTAGCTTTAAGATGTATTCTGATAATTTCAGCTTCTCCATTAGGATTTGCAGTAAAATAAAGAACTTTTGATGCCGCTGCTCCTTTTGTCAAGCAATACTCTTTATCTCGTGTTATTCCTTTAACAGCAAATCTTTTAACCATTACATTACCCCTTAAGCCATCGGCATAAATTAAGTTATAAATAGTTCTGTCGTCATTTTTCTTAAATATATCTATATGTATAATGTCTTTACCGACAAATATTTTGTCAGATACTTTTACGACAATAAATGTTCCATCGGCTCTAAAAACTATAATATCATCAATATCAGAGCAATCGCAAACATACTCATCTTTTTTAAGACCCGTTCCAGCAAAACCTTCTTCTCTGTTAACATAAAGTTTCTGAGTAGCTGCGGCAACCATAGCTGCTTCAATAGATTCGAAAGAACGCAATTCGGTTTTTCGTTCTCTTCCTTTTCCGTATTTAGCTTTAATTCGTTTAAAATAGTCAATAGCGTATTGTGTAAGATTATTGAGATTATTGATACATTGTTCGATATCATCTTCAATAGAACGAATAACCTCATCAGCTTTGAAAGAATCGTATTTTGAAATGCGTTTTATTTTAATTTCAGTTAATCTAATAATATCATCTCGTGTAACTTCTTTTTTTAAGAGTTTTTTATAAGGTTCTAATCCTTTATCAATAGCAGTAATAACAGCTTCCCATGTTTCACATTCTTCAATATCTCTGTAAATTTTCTTTTCAATAAAAATTTTCTCTAAAGATGAATAATGCCAAAGATTTTCGCACTCAACAAGTTGAATTTCCAATTCTTTTTTGAGCAGTTCAACAGTATGGTCAGTACTTCTTTTAAGTATCTCGCTAACAGGCATAAATATTGGTCGGTCAACATCTATTACACAACTATAGGGTGATACAGGAGTTTCGCAGGCAGTAAAAGCATATAGAGCGTCAATAGTAGTATCGGGCGAAACGCCAGGTGCAAGATGAACTAAAATTTCAACATTTTGTGCTGTATTATCTTCAATTTTTTTGATTTTGATTTTCCCCTTATCGTTAGCGGCAACAACCGAATCAATTAAAGAAGTAGTAGTAGTTCCAAAAGGGATTTCAGTGATTATAAGAGTTTTCTTGTCTAACTGGCTTATTTTAGCTCTAACTCTTATTCTGCCTCCTCTTAAACCATCATTATATTTAGCAACGTCGGCCATGCCACCAGTAGGAAAATCAGGATAAATTTCAAAAGTTTTGCCTTGCAAGTAATTAATAGAAGCATCAACAAGCTCGTTAAAGTTGTGAGGCAATATTTTCGACGCAAGTCCTACAGCAATACCTTCGGCACCCAAAGCAAGGAGCAAAGGGAATTTAACGGGTAAATTAACAGGTTCTTTATTACGTCCGTCGTACGATAATTTCCATATTGTTGTTTTAGGATTAAAAGCAACTTCGAGAGCGAATTTGGAAAGACGAGCTTCAATATAACGTGCTGCTGCTGCACCGTCACCTGTTAGTATGTTGCCCCAGTTTCCCTGAGTTTCAACAAGTAATTCTTTTTGTCCCAGTTGAACAAGAGCGTCACCAATAGAAGCATCGCCATGCGGGTGATACTTCATAGTATTACCGATAATATTAGCAACTTTATTAAATCTGCCATCATCAATTTCCTTCATAGCATGAAGAATACGTCTGTGAACAGGTTTTAGCCCGTCAACAACATTTGGCACAGCTCTTTCGAGTACAACATAAGAAGCATAGTCGAGAAACCAATTGCGGTACATCCCAGAAAGCGACATAGTTCTTTGCACATCAGTTTTTTCATCTGATGTTTCTTGGTTGTTATCAATATTTTCTTTGTAATCTTCTTCGCCGAACATCGTATGACAGTAAAGTATTTAATACTGTACAAAAGTAGTTGTTTTTACTGAATTATAGCAAGAATTTTGAAATTATTTTTAAAAGAAAAATTTGTATTTTGAACTTAGGTTCATTA
>CAZDEU010000030.1:8530-16545 GCA_964504265.1 uncultured Bacteroidales bacterium | reverse complement strand
TTAAATTCTTATGTTACTTTTGCTAAAAATTGGAAAAATTTATGATTATTTTTTAAAAAATTTATGTTTTTTAAGCATACAATATTAAAAATGTTTAAATCATTTTAGAAATTTTCATATACAAAACAAATTATAAACGTTTAAATAATAAAAATATTACATTAACAAGCATTTAATTTATATGAGTTTAAAAGAAAAATTACAACAAGACATCAGATTTATTGAAGGCATGAAAGGCTGTATAAATTGTGGTACATGCACAGCAATTTGCCCTGCCGCTGCTGTTAGTAATTATGACCCTCGTATTATAGTTGATACAGTTCAAAACGCTGATGAAAGAGATATTGAAAATTTGCTTAAAAGTGATGAAATATGGTATTGTGGTGAATGTTTGTCGTGTAAAACAAGATGCCCACGCGACAATACTCCTTGTTATATAGTACAGGCTCTGAGGTCTTTATCAATTGAAACAGGGCTTTTTATGAAAAGCAAAGAAGGACAGAAACAGCTTGCTATAAAGCGTACGGTTGGCGATCATATCCTAAAATACGGTTATTGTGTTTATATTGATGAAGTTAACACTGAAATGTATCCTGAACAAGGTCCAATATGGGACTGGCTTAAGAAAAACAAAGAGCAGGTTCTTGAACGTCTTGGTACTAGCTACAAGAAATTACAAAACGGCACTTTAAGACAAACATCTCCAGAAACTTTAGCTGAATTGAAAAAAATTTTTGACATTACAGGTGCTACCGAAAGGTTTAATATGATTGAAAAGCTAGCTGCCGATAATGCCAAAAAACTTAATCTTGAATACAGCAAAGATAAAGATGAGTATTTTTACTATATGTATAATAAAAATACAGATAAATAATATTTTTAATTTTATTTATAGAATGAAAAAAATTGTAAATCATAATTGGGAAAATTATCAAAAAGAGATTGCAGAAGACAATTATTATTTTGCTCGTAGCTGCATAAGGCAGAATTTTTTTCCTGCCGCCGAAGATTTATTTTTAAAAATTATTTCAGACGTTTTAGGTAAGAAAATTTATGATGATGCACATCAAACTACTTGTACAGGTATAGCATATCATTCAGGTGTAATTGCTTTTGAAACCACTTCTACTGTTGTTGCTCGTCAATTTGCATTAATGACAGAAGCTGGATATGAAAATTTTGTGGTTTCTTGTGTTACTTCTTTTGGAATTTACACAGAAGTTATTGAAACATGGAAACATTTTCCTGAAAAAGAAAGACAAGCCCGCGAAGCACTTAAAAAAGCTACAGACAAAACTTTTAACATACCTAAAAACTTTGTTCATACAAGCGATTTGATATATAAATTTCGTAAAGAAATTGCAGAAAAAAATGTCCTTAAACTTGTAAATCACAACACTGGTGAAAGGTTGAAAATTGTTGACCATATTGGTTGTCATTATGCTAAAATTTTTCCAAATCATGGTATTGGTGGTGCTGAATTCCCTTATGTTTTGGCAGGTCTGATTGATGAATGGGGTGGCGAACAGGTTGATTATCCTGAACGTCGCCATTGTTGTGGATTTGGGTTCAGACAATATCTGCTAAAATCGAACAGAGGTTACTCAATTAGTAACACTAAAAAGAAATTAGATTCAATGCGACCTTATAAACCCGATTTGATTATTACAAACTGCCCAGGTTGCAATTATTTTATGGATAGATGGCAATATGTAATTGCAGAGATGGAAGGTAAAACTTACGGAGAAAATGGCTATGGTATACCTGTATTAACTTATGAAGAGCTTGCTGGACTTTTACTTGGCTATAACCCATGGGATATAGGACTGCAACTTCACCAAGTGAGTGTTGAGCCTTTGCTCGACAAATTGGGTGTTAAATACAATCCTGAAGAAAAGTATAAAGGCTTGAACAACATTGATTTAGGCAAGCCTGAAATGCCTAAAATATTGAAATGTTTTTAATTTTTTAACATATTTTTTAATTTTAATTTTTTAACTATGAACACAAAAGACAAATGTTTTAACACTAAGTTAATTCATGCAGGTGAAATTGATGATTGTTTTGGAAGTGCCACTGTGCCTATTTATCAAACATCAACTTTTAGATTTAAAAATGCACAACATGGTGCTGATTGCTTTGCAGGCGTAAGCGATGGGTATATATATACCCGTATTGCTAATCCTACTATTAGAGCTTTTGAGAAAAATATTGCATCTCTCGAAAATGGTTTCGACGGCATAGCTACAAGCTCAGGTATGGCTGCTATTAATTGTGTATATATGGCTTTGCTTGGCTCAGGTAGCCATATTATTAGTTCCGATGCGGTTTACGGACCTGCCAGAGGTGTACTTGAACAAGATTATTCACGTTTTAATGTTGAAGCTACCTTTGTAAATACATCAAATATTGAAAATATTATTGCAGCTATCAAACCTAACACAAAAGTGCTATATATTGAAACACCAGCTAATCCTACAATGGGCATTACCGACATTAAGGCTTGTGCTGAAATTGCTAAACAACATAATTTACTTCTTGTTGTTGATAATACATTTAGCTCGCCTTACCTTCAAAATCCTTTAAATTTAGGTGCTGATGTAGTTCTGCATTCTATTACAAAATTTATTAATGGACATGCTGATATTGTTGGTGGTGTAGTTGTTGCTAAAAATGAAAATGTTTATAAAAAAATTCGTCATTCAATGGTTTATATGGGATGCAACATGGATCCAACTCAGGCATTTATGGTTTTACGTGGAGTAAAAACTTTAGCTCTAAGAGTTGAACGCGCTCAGGAAAATGCTATGAAAGTAGCTGATTTTTTGCAAAACCACCCCAAAGTTGCATGGATTAAATATCCAGGTCTTAAATCACACCCTCAATATGAACTTGCTAAAAAGCAAATGTCAGGGTTTGGCTCTATGATGAGTTTTGGTTTGAAAGGTGGCTTTGAAGCAGGTAAAAAACTTATGGACAACGTTCATCTTGCTATGTTAGCTGTTTCACTCGGTGGTGTTGAAACTCTTATTCAGCATCCTGCTTCAATGACACATGCGGGCGTTAGTAAAGAAAATAAATTATTAGCAGGTATAACTGACGATTTAATTAGATTTTCGGTTGGCATTGAAGATGTAAAAGATATTATCAAAGATCTTGAAGATGGACTAAATAATATATAGATTTCTATATATTATTTTTGTGATAGTTTCAGATAATTGCGTCTTTACAAATAATATGAAGTTACAGTTGGTATTATTATTCAAAATCCAAAGAATAAACCAACGCCTCCTGTTATTATAGCGTAAATCATATTAATTATTTTTACTACTATAAAACTTTTTTTTGATTCAGCTAACATTGGAAGCATTCCATGCCCATCCTGCGAAATGGAATTTGCTAAAAGAATGCTGAATGGAATTGTGCCATTAGCAAAAAGCGTAACAAAAACTAAATGAGGACCTGATTCTGGAATAATACCAATTAAAACAGCAATTAGTAAAACCACAAACATATTATTTGAAATCCAATCTTCTACATTTAAGTATAGAGTTAAAAAATGCATAAACAATAAAACACCAAATATCCATAAAAAAATACGTGGTAGATGAACTTTAACAATATGGTTCCAGATATGGTCTTTCAGAAAGTGGTCAGGAACAGTAACTACAACAAACAATGTAAAAGCAAAAGCAAGCATAAGTGTAACTTTTATCCAAAATTCTGCTTTTCCAGATAGCATCCCAGTGGCTAACCCAATAATAAGAGCTATTATGCCAATAGCAACTGATAGGCGATGAAGAGAAGGGTGTAATAAATTAGTCCAAAATATATCTTTTGGGAAACATTTACATTGCTCTTCTTTATGCAAAACTAAATTACGTCCTGAAATTTTTTCAAGAATACTTTTGGGCTGATATAATTTGTCAGTAAGATAACCTGCTAAAATGCCAACAAAGAAAAGAATTCCCATTAGTAATGTTGCTTGTTTGGGGAACATGGCAAACATTACAAATGCTTCATCGCCACTTGTAGCAATCATAGTTGTAACAACAGTTCCAAATGAAATTAATTGATGCGAAAATAAAGCAACAACCGTAAAAGCTCCAAGACAGCCAGGCAATGCACCCAATATTCCTGCTATGATATATTGTTTCCATTTATTTCCTGTTAGATGTTTTTGCCAAACTCCTTTTGATTGAACATTTATATATTCAATCACAACCATCATGATAAATACAAAACCAGATATCATAATGGATTTTAAAAATATCTTATATATTTCTTCCATAATATGATTTTTTTGCTTTAATCACCACAAAATTTCCAGCCCCATATCCTTCGTAAATGGTTATGTGAATGTTTAATTTCTGTATTTATTTATGTTTTAGCTCATAAAATACTCCTCTTTCGAGGCTTTTTGTTATAATTTTACCTTCTGCTTCCATTGTGCCAAGATATTTATTGATTTCATTTACATGAATACCTAAAATATTGTGCAAATCATCAAGGGTACAGGGGCGACGTGCTATTGTATCTAAAATAGTTGCTTCAATGTCGCCACTGTAGGATTCAACAGAAGTACGTACTTCAACTGCAGCAATAATTTCTACATTTGATAACTTCCAAAAATCTACAATTGCTTGTAATTCATTTCTTGATAATGGCTGCAATCCTTCTACAGTTCCCGGGCGGTCAAGCGTGTTTAGCTGAATTATATCGGGATTAATTTTAAGAACAGCATTTTTAAGTAAGTCCAATTCTTTTTTTGAATCGTTGTAACTTTTCAATAAAAATATTTCTAACCAAATTTTCCCTTTGTATTCTTTTCTTAAATCAATCAATCCTTGAATACAAGATTCAATTTTTAACTTTGAATTTGGACGGTCAATTTTTTCAAAAACAAATTGACTTGCTGCATCTAAAGAAGGTAAAATTACGTCGGCTTGTAAAAGTTCGGTTCTTAATTTTTTATTAAAAAACAAAGTCCCATTGGTTAAGACTGCGGTTTTTACGAAGGGGTAATTTGTTTTTACATAATTAAGTACATCTCCTATGCGATTATTTAGTGTTGGTTCGCCCGAGCCTGAAAAAGTTATGTAGTCAATTTTAGGTTTACTGTTCATAAACTGTTTTAATTCAGTAATTACCTGATCGTATTTAACATATTCTAACCTATCGACAGTTAGTTTAGTGGTTTTGCCTACTTCGCAGTAAACACAATTTAAAGAACATACTTTTTTGGGGATTAAATCAATTCCGAGCGACATTCCCAATCTACGCGATGGTACTGGTCCAAACAAAAATTTATACATCTTATTATAATTTTTTAATTAAAAGCTAATCTTGTTTTTTTTATCTGACATTGTGGCGACAATTAAATCTTTCCATTTTTTCATAAGTTTATAATTTCTATTATTTTTTGCAATAATATTATAAAAAAACTTAATTATTAGATTTCTCATCTTTGATTTCAAAACAATTTCCTGATTTATCCCACACAAATAAAAGATTTGGCTTGTTATCTCTTTCAATATTAAAGACTTTATAACCCTTGTTTTGGCATTGGGAAATTAATTGCTCACTATTATGAGTTTCAAGGCATATATGTGAAACACCTTTATTTGTTTTATCTAAAAAAACAAATAATTCAAAAAAAATTTGTTCTTTTTTGTATAAAAAAACAGGTAAACTATTATTGACACCGAAAATATTTATACTTAATTCTATAGGTAATTCAAATTGATATTCAAGATTAAAACCTAGTATGTTTTGATAAAAGTCAATTGTATCTTCAACATTACTAATATTCAATGCAATATGATTTAATTTCATTTATTTCTTATTTTTTTTATCAAGTATATATTATTAACACATAAAATAAAACCAATAAGTTAAATTATTCAATTTAAAATGTATTAAACACATTAATATTGTTATATATAACAAAATTTAACACTTTATTTTATTATTTTTTTAAATTAAAAAATAATACTTTGTATTAAATGTAAATCGAAATTTATTATTTTAAAATTCAAATAATATAATATCAATTAAATCATTATTAAGACAAAAACATAATTATAAATAATTAATTATGTTAAGCTCTATTTTATCTGATGTTTTTTAATTTTTTAGCTAATACTTCGGCAGCTTTAATTAATGGATAAGCAGCAGGGCTGCCAGTTAATAAAGGATGTGTGCCAATTTGTGCAGCTAACAATGTTTTTATATTTGTGCGATTTTGAATTAAGAAACCTATAAGATTAGTCAATTCTCCTACACTATTACCGCCGCAAACTTCTCCACCGATAATCATTCCGCAATCGGCAGCTACTATCAATTTGACAGTTTGTTCATGCGTATCAGGAAGAGTGCCTGGATGTTTGTCTATTCCTGTAAAACTACCAGAAAAAATATTAAAATGTTCGCTAATAGCTTTTTCTTCTGTAATACCTGCTGTACCAAAAGCTACATCACCGATTGCTGTATCATAAATTGCGATAGTGCCACTAAAAGTTTTACACGGACTTAATTCATATATGTTCATTCCTGCAATGCGAGCTTCTGCACATGCTGTTGATGCTAACATAGTAGCATTGAGTTTTCGTGTTAAAAAATCACGTTTTTCAGCACAATCTCCTACTGCGAAAATATCGCTAGAACAATTGTTAATGCGCATATATTCACATGTTTTTATGAAGCCTAATTCATTTAATTCAATACCCGATTTGTTAGCTAATTCAGTATTCGGAACGTACCCCATTGATAGTATAACAGCATCAGTTTCAATAATTTCGCCAGTTGTCAGTACAACATGGTTTACTTTACCATCTTTACCTTTAATTTCTTTTACCCCTTTATTTGTTATTACTTTTACTCCTCTTTTTTTAAGCAATTCTTCAGCTTTAACACCAAATTCTTTATCAAAAGCTTTATTAAGAATATAAGGTTCTATTTCAAGTAAAGTAACATCCCAGCCTGCTTTATTCATTTCATCAGATATCTCTACTCCAATAAATCCAGCACCGATAGTAATAACTTTTTTGAGTCCTTTAAGCTTATCGTGCATTTTATCTAAATACACTTTATTTTTAGGGATAGTAAATACATTTTCAAAATCACTTCCTTTTAGCCATTTGGGTTTAGTTGGTACCGAACCAGTTGCTATGATTAACTTCTCATAATATATTTTTTTCCCATCAGATAATGTACATTCTTTATTTGCAATATTTAAAGCTGTAACTTCTGCAATTTTTATTTCTACTCCAATATTTGTTAATAATTTATCAGGTAAAATGTTCTTATCACTTTCTTGCAAAGAACCCAAAATGTACGGTATCCCACAAGGAACAAGCATTTTATCTTCTTTTCTAATTACAACTACTGATTTTTCGGGGTAAAAAGTTTTGGCACTAATTGCAGCTTGTAACCCTGAGGCCCCACCTCCGATTACTAAAACATTAATTTTTTCCATGAAATAAAATTTTATTATTAAAATGTCAAGTTTCACAAGACTGTTTGTTAAGACTTGTGTTAATTGTTTTCAAAGATAAAACTTTTATTTAAATTCTTCAGGGTTATGAAAAAATATTTCAGGTTTAATTTTGCACTATTTTTTAATATGTTAATGCCTGAAATAAGTTGACCGTTTTCAACTTAAAAATAACAATTTAAGGTAAACAAACTTTAAGCTCCTTTATGAACTTTATAACTTTATACTGTGAGCTTGCTCCGAAAAGTTCTTAATTTGAAAAAATTTAAAATATTGCTCTGATTTATTATATAAACAAGTGGATACATCCCCTTGTTTAATATACGAATCTATTACTATTTTTTGTTTTGTTACTTTTCGTAGTGGACTCAACTGTTCAATCGAAAATATTTTTATCTCAAAATTTTTAATATTTATTTATTAAAAAACTCTTTTATATTATATTTTTTTTTAAATTTAAAAAATTTTTTGAAATCGTAAATAAATATTTATACTTTAATTTTTTAAATAATGAGACAAA
>CAZDEU010000030.1:0-8430 GCA_964504265.1 uncultured Bacteroidales bacterium | reverse complement strand
ATGAAGGCAGTGGCAACGATAACGACACTACTTATGATACAGGGTCGTGGTTTGGTATGGTTGCTTCATATTCATCGGGCAGTTACAGTAATAATTTTTATTTCGATAATTTGTACTCAGGACCTGTTGTTGTTGATAATATTAGCCCTCAAGCTATTGTTAACGTATCTAAACCAAATATTTTTGTAAAATTTGATGAACCTGTTGACACAACTGATGCTACTAATATTCTTAATTACTGTCTGCTTGAATTGCCAGCTCAGTCATCGGTTGTATGCACGCCCGACAGTGTGTTGCCAGCATCAGGAAATTTAATGGAATATCAAATTTTTTATGATAATACTTTGTTATTAGAAGATAAAGTATATCATTTAGTAGTTAAAGATATTAAGGATTTTTCAGGTAATGCTATGATTGCTGATACTTTTATTTTTGCTTTTCATGACCCTGCAACTTTCGATATTGTTATTAATGAAATTATGGCAGACCCAAGCCCCGTTGTTAATTTACCTAATGCTGAATATGTTGAATTATATAACAGAACCGAATTCCCAATAGATTTAACTGGTTGGAAGTTTTTGTACGGCTCTGGTCCTACTTCTAAGACTTTCCCTTCGGTTACCATTATGCCTTACGATTTCATAATAATAACTTGTAATGATAATGCTATGAATAATTATGGACTATGTGCGCCATTGTTTGCATCTTCGTGTACTTCTTCTATAACTAATTCGGGAACAACTCTTACCCTTACCGACCCAGCCAATAATATTATACATACTATTACATATTCTGATACTTGGTTTAATAGTTCTTCTAAAGATGATGGCGGTTGGTCGTTAGAACAAATTGACCCCAATAATCCTTGTGCTGGTGCGTCTAATTGGAGAGAATCGGAAGCTGCAGATGGCGGAACTCCTGGCATAATTAATAGTGTTTATGCTCCCAACCCAGATTTATACGCACCACAAATTGCTCATATTGGTGTAAGCGCTCTTACTCCAAATAGATTTTTTGTTTATTTTGATGAATCATTAAATTATACTACTTTTGACGATTTGTCGAAATTTAAAGTAATGCTCAATGGTAACGACTTAGGTAATCCGTCTGTTATTTCTCCTGATTTGCCTGCTAATCAATCGGCTACTTTTTATATGCCATTGGCTCATCCACAGATGGTGGAAGGTAATATTTATCAATTGGTAATTACTGATACTGTTGCCGATTGTGTTGGAAATATTGTAGCTTTTAATTCATCCGAAAAATTTGCTTTGCCCGAAACTGTTGAAGTTGGTGATATTATTATTAACGAATTATTATCTAATCCACCAGCCGGAGGAAAAGATTATGTTGAAGTATATAATAATTCCGATAAAATTTTAAATCTTGGTACTATGGTTTTAGGTACATGGGATTCGACTAAAAATAAAATTGAGAATCCCAAAGATATTTCTTATGAGAATCACTTAATTTTTCCGGGCGATTATTATTGTTTAACAACAGACCCTGATGCTATTAAAGAGCTATACGATACTCCTAATCCTAAAGGATTTATTAAAATGGAATCAATGCCTTCGTATAATAATGATAACGGGATAGTAACAATTGGTGATAAAAGCTTAAAATTATTCGATAAATTGACTTATTATCCTGAAATGCATTTGCCTTTATTAAATTCTACAAAAGGTGTTTCGTTAGAAAGAATTAGTTTTAGCCGTCCTACCGAAGACCTCACTAACTGGCACTCTGCATCTTCTGAAGTAGGTTTTGGAACGCCTGCTTATAAGAATTCTCAATATGCTGAATTTGTTCATGATGAAAATCCTTTTACAATTGTACCTGAAATATTTTCACCTGATAACGATGGCTATAACGATGTATTAGGAATAACTTATGAGTTTAATGATCCTGGCTATCTTGCAAACGTTATTGTTTATGATTCAAAAGGAAGATTTGTGAGACACATTGCTAAAAACGCATTACTTGGAACAAAAGGTGTTATGTCGTGGGATGGAATAACCGAAAATCAAGAAAAAGCTGGTATTGGTATTTATATTATATATTGCGAAATAACCGATTTGAATGGAAGCACTAAAAGATACAAGAATACTGCGGTGTTAGGAGGAAGGCTATAGAGATGTACAATTGACGATTAACATTTTTTTACAGACTAATAAAATGTTTTTTACATTCAACATTTAACATTATTTTATCTATATTTAACAAGTGCCAATCTTTGCTTCAACATTAATTCGTAAATCCACATTCAACTCTTTACGGTATAACCAACCTAACTGTATTAGAGTATAAATTATCGGAACTTAAATTTAAAAGATAAACGCCTTTAGATAAATTATTAACAGACAAATTATGATGATTATAACCATTAATTAAATCTATTTTTTCTTCATATAATTTATTCCCAGTAATACCAAAAATTTGAATTATAGCTTTTGAATTTAACGTTGAATAAATCTGCATTTTAATCTCGTTATTTATAGCAGGATTTTGAATATGGATTTCAAGACCTTCATTTTTTGATATTTCATCTATACCTACATATAACCTTTGTATGTCTATAATTACAGGCAGGTGGTCGGATAATTCATACATTGCATTTATGATATCGGCAGGCGCTGTATAATTAGCAGGATTTATCAATGATTTGCCAAACCTTTGCCCGTCTTGACCTGGTGTTTTATAGGAATTAGGCACATATTTTACATTATGGTGAGGGCCGTTTAATAATGGCGATGAAACAAGAATAAAATCAAATCTGTCGTCCATTCCACCAGTAGTAGGACAACCGTTACTCGAAGTACGAGTTGATTGTGTATGATATAAACTGAACGCTGAATTATAATGCCAATCTCCAGGCTGATTGATTGGGTCATAAAAACGTATATTTACATTATTGTGGTTTATAAGAGCCTGATAGCCAGGTTCATTAGATGTGTAAAAATTAAAATCACCCGCTAATATATAATTTCCAGGCGTACTTAAAGTACTCATATACTTCATAAGTGAATCGACCATTGCTTTTCGTGCAGCAACATTCTGTGGAGTATTGCCGGCTTTCAAGTGTGTCGAAATACAATAAAAAAACGCTGTATCGCCAGTAATAGCTAAATCTGAATCTTTAAAATACATTTTATGAAAGGCAAAATCTCTGAAATCAGTTTCTACTCCATGCTGTGAAGCTAAACCAACCTTATTCTTATTATAATATACCATAGAAATTAGTGAAATTGAATTACTTACATTACTAACCTCTGCTCTTGCATAATCTTGTGTACCATTATAATTAAATACAGAATCAAGCAATCGGTCGACAACACCTGGTGTTTTTCCAATTTCATTACACAACAATATATCGGGCTTATAATAATTAACTATAGTGCGAAGATATTGTTCCTTATCAGCAACATTATTTGTTGTTTCATTACAATCATCATAATTGGCACCATAATATAATAAATTATAATGCATGAGTTTTAGTGTGTTCTGCGAATTAATACTAACTGAAATCAGTATTAAAAATAATAAAAATAAATTTCGTTTCATCTTAAAAAAAATTAGTTACAAATATAAAAAAAAATTATTTATGTACATTTTGAATAAATTCTTCAACTTCTTTTATTCCGCCTTGGTAAACAAGATAACCATTATAAGGTTCTCTTAGCGTAATTTCATCATTAATTGGTGTAAGCATAAGGTCTTTAATTTTGTGAAGATCATTAGTTTGCCCCAATGCCCATCCTAATTTTATAAACGCAACCTCTGGTAACATATTGCCGGCTGGAACTACACCTATCGACATAAGGTCGCGACCTGTATCGTATACAAACATATTTACATAACCCCATATGGTTTGCAATGTCATATATATAGCTACTCCCTTTTCTGCAGCTCTTTTTAATGCAGGATATAATGGTTTATTAACATGCCCCAGCCCTGTACCAACAATAACTATCCCTTTATAACCCAAATCTACTATAGCATCTACAATATCGGGCTGAATGCCCGGATAATAATACAACATAGTTACTTTTTCCTCAAAATACGGGAGTATCTTTACATTTTTATCATTTCGACGACGCTTATAATCGTTTTTTATAGGAGTAATTTCTTTTCTATTAACCATAGCTAAAGGCACATCTCCTATTGTTCTGAATGTTGAACGGTACGATGAATGCATTTTACGCACCCTGGTTCCTTTGTGCAAAAGCCCATACTCGTCCGAAGTAGGTCCAAACATACATACCATTACTTCGGCAATATCGGAATGCCCTGCTGCACGCATTGCATGCATCAGGTTAAGTGCCGCATCTGAACTTGGCCTGTCAGACGAACGCTGTGAACCAACTAATACAATAGGCACAGGCGAATTTTGAACCATAAAAGTTAGTGCAGCTCCAGTATGGTGCAATGTATCAGTACCGTGTCCTATAACAATACCATCTATTCCATTCTCTATCTCTTTTCCAATAGCAATAGCCAACTTTTTATACTGCTCGGGAGCCATATTTTCGCTAAAGACTGCAAAAACTTTTTCGGTTGTTAAATTGCATATATCGGCTAGTTCAGGCACTGCACCATAAAGCTCACCAGGCGAAAATGCGGGTATTACAGCACCCGTTCTATAATCAAGCCGCGATGCAATTGTGCCACCAGTACCAAACAATTTAACTCTTGGCAAATTAGGCGTAACAGGAAATTCCTTTTCAGGAATCTTATAATTGGCTTTTTTATAACCCGTCTCTTCCATTTTTGTAATAGTACTTACATCAATACCAATATTATAGCCCGTAATAATTTTCATTACAATATGCTGATCATCATCATTTTCGGACCTTGGCAAAATAGTTCCTGTAAATATTCCTCTTGTCGTCTCGGCTTTTGCCTGCCCCCACACCCTAACATTGAATTTTTTTAATAACTCTAAAGCAGCTCCTTTATATCCCTGAAAAATATCTTCGCTCATTACCTTATTATTTATTATGATTAATTGTTTTAACAGCTTCGTAAAGCTCTTTTAATTTTACATTCCCAATAGCAGCTTTCCGCAATTGACCCATTATCCAGTTGTCTTCATTTTTCTCCGAAAACCTCTTTACTGTTTTGCTGAACTTTTCTTTTAAAAAAGGTATTTTACTTATAATATCTTTTTTGTCGATTTTCTTAAAGTTTATTGTAGTCAAAACTGAATCAAAATCCATTTTTGGATGTTCAAATATTACCGGCAACATCTTAACAGAAATTAAATAATCAAGATTTTTTTGCTTAATATATTTAAATAAATTATATATCATCTCATATTCAAATTCGTTACCTTTTATATAATGCCCTTCGACAAACTTAAGAGTATGTCCGAAAAATGCACCAGTAAAACGTGAAGGCACGCCTAATTCATTTATTATTTTTAAAATTACAGGAAACATATTTTTTGAAAATATATATTTATATGTGTTTTCAGGAATTTGCCACTCCTGCATTTTTTTATATCTTTCTATAATATCATCTGGTAAATTTTTTCCTAAATCTTCAATATAATTATTATCAAGCGGAATAGGTGCTGAATCTGTGTCGGGATACATTCTGTCGGCTCCTGGTAAGACTCTCTCAAAAATTGTAATACCATCAGAAAGCGACTTGCGTGTTTCGGGTGGCACCCCTTCAAAAGCCATTTTGCACCTTTCTTCAATAGTCTCTAAGGCTGTTTTTATATCAGCCTCAGGTCCCCAAAATATTATTTGTGCATCTTCTTCTTCAGAAGGTATTTTTTTTATTATATTTTCCAATTCTTCATCATCCATTATCTTATCTATGGCTTCTGAACTAGTCATATTTGGTTTTTCAATACATGCAATTACTTTTAATCTGTCGCTGATTTCATTTTGAAACGACTGACCAGGTTGGGTAAAATGCGATAAAATACCTTTAAAATGAGGAATATTTACTACAAATACCTTTTCATTATTTTCATAAGCTTTATATAATAATAAAGGTATATTTTCAAAATTTTCACTCAAAATTTCCTTATAAGAAATTTTCCATCCCGAAAAAACAGGCATCCTTTCATTAAGAATCTTTTTTATGTTCAATAATGCCCATTGTCTGAAACATTCATTATGTGTCAGCTCGGGTATCCAGCTTGTATGTGCAACTCCCTTTATTTCGACACGATGCCCTCCTCTGCAGCTTACATTTACATCCTGCCTCCCTGCTCCAATACCTGTTCTTACCTTACCTGTACTACGATTCAAAAATCTGATATAATTACAGGCTTCCATAACTTCGTCGGGGTTAATCATATCGGGATATGTAACAGTTTCTATAAGAGGCATTCCCAGCCTATCGGTTTTATATATTCTGGTATGCCCAATATCCGATATTTCTCTACACGAATCTTCTTCTATACTCAACTGAATTAGTCTAATTCGTTTATTCTTTGGATATATTTCGCCTTCTACTCCTATGATTGCAGTACGCTGAAAACCTGTTGGTATACTACCATCTAAATATTGCTTTCGAGTTATATGTACTTCTCCTACAATATTTAATTTTGATAAAAGCGAAATTTCAATGGCAATCCCTAAAGCCTCACGATTTATTGGGAAAGGCGGTGTATCATCTACTTCATAAGTACACGTAGTTTCATTTTTGATACGATAAATTATTTCTTTACGAGTTTTAAATTCCATAAGCGCTGTACCATCATATTCACCAAGCTCACTCAATGTAGGACGCATGTGCCTTATTACTTCAGCATCATAAACATCATTTTTATGATAAACACCTGCAGGACAATGGCAAAACAGTTTTTCCTTTGTTTTTAGCTGCTGATGAACTTCCAAGCCCGACATAAAACCAATACGGTTATAATCCTCTTGAGTTGCTTCCTTACGAGTAACATAACCTATTTTCTGCTTAGTTTCATTATAATTTTGTAAAGAATTAAACGGCTTCTGCATTTTATTTTTTTTTATTTTTTTAAAAATAATTTCTCTAAACCTCATTATTATTGAAATATAGAAAATTATTATAATTCTAATACTACATTTTAAAAAGTCCTCAAATGTAATAATTTTGTTAAAATAAAACTAAGATTGCTAAAGCTGATTTAAAAAATTAATTGAAAGTACTATGGCGAGTTTATTAAGTATTTAGACTATGATTGACAATTGACGATTGAAAAACGAAGATAAAAGCATATAAAGTTAATTTAAGATTTACGATGTACGATGTACGATTGAAAAATAAAGATAAATACTTAATATATGTAGATAAAATTAAATCGTAAATATAATCGTCAATCGTCAATCTAATATCGTAAATTTTTATAGGACACTGATGCAACGAATTTTCGCGGATTTTTAACAGTTAGAATTGTTATAACACAGAGAACACAGAGAAGGCACAGAGAGCCACTGAGATAATCCCGCAGAAATCGCAGATTAACGCAGATTTTTAATATAAATGTTTCAATAGCTCCGTACTAGCGACAAAACAGTTAAAAATAAAAAATAGAATATTAAAAGTAAAAAACATCTTGTTTGTCTATAAAAATCGTAAATCGTAAATCCACTTTACAAACTTTAGAAACTTTATGAACTTTATGAACTTTCTACTGTTTAATCGTAAATTCAGAACATCTGACCTCTACGTGTTTTAATTTGATAGCAAAATTAGTGTTATTAGGAAAACATTCTTGCGATAATACAACTAAATGCTGATAATCAATATAGTATAGACATATTTTCTAAAAAATATCAGTTTTTATAAAATATGAGTTTTTGGAAGGGGATTAAGTTTTTTATTTAATTATTTGTATTCAAACCTAACATATATTATCTTTGCATTAAATTAATATTATATTAAAATGATACAAAGAGTTCAAAGTTTATATTTAGTGGGAGTAATAATTTTATGTGTATTGGTATATTTTTTCCCACTTGCTGTTTATTCGACACCTGAAAACTTTATTAATTTATTTATTTATAATGTAGAAGAAATATCTACGTCGTCAATATTTTTAATGTATATAATAATTATATTGAATATTTCAATATTTATTTTGTCAATTATTACTTTATTTAAATACAAAAACAGAATTTTACAAATGCGATTAACAGCATTTACTTTTTTATTTAATGCTTTAATGCTTGGAGCTGCATTTTGGTTAACTGACAGAATTGCTGCAGAATATAATACACCTACACATTACAAAATAGGTTCTTTGTTCCCTTTGCTTATTGTAATATTACTTTTTTTAACAAACCGTGCCATTAAAAAAGATGAAGCAAAAGTAAGAGCAGCCGACAGGTTGAGGTAATATTATGGTGTTGTTATTTCGTTAAATTCAATTACACTTATAAAATTTATATTATTTCCAACCGCAAGAGTTGTTTGTTCAGGCAACCATATTGG
>CAZDEU010000029.1:18159-22296 GCA_964504265.1 uncultured Bacteroidales bacterium | reverse complement strand
AAAATAAATATACTTATTTTTGTAAAATAACAATTTTTTAAAATTAGCGATGGGAAATTCAATAATATCAGGAATAAACAGCGAAACGGGTATTTCGCACGCACAAATTAAAAAAGTACTTGAATTATTAGAAAGTGGTGCCAGCATTCCATTTATTTCGAGATACAGAAAAGAAGCTACAGGTAGTTTAGATGAGGTATCTATTTCAAAAATCAGAGATGTTAATGAAAAGCTGTTGCTTTTGGAAAACCGTCGCCAAACTATTATTAATTCACTTAAGGAGCAAGATTTATTAACACCTGAATTAAAAAATGATATTGCAAATGCGCATACAATTTCAGAACTTGAAGATATTTACCTTCCGTATAAGCCAAAAAGAAAAACTAAAGCAAGCATAGCCAAAGAAAAAGGCTTGGAACCTCTTGCAAAAAAGATATTTCAACAATCTAATGAAAACATTAATATTTTAGCTGAAAAGTTTATTTCAAAAGAAAAAAATGTTGAAACTATTGAAGACGCATTACAAGGAGCAAGAGATATTATAGCCGAATGGATAAACGAAAATAAAACTGTTAGAAATACAATACGAAATCTGTTTTTTAAAGAAGCAATAATAAGTTCAAAAGTGCATAAAAATAAAGAAAACGAAGGAATTAAATACAAAGATTATTTTACTTATGAAGAGGCTATTAAAAAAATTCCTTCACACAGATTGTTGGCTTTGCTGAGAGGCGAAAAAGAAGGTTTTTTAAAAGTAAATATATCTCCTTCTGAAACTAAATCAATTGAAGCAATTGAAAAAATGTTTATTAAAAACATAACACAATCGGCTAAACAGGTAAATATTTCGATAAAAGACGCATATAAAAGACTGTTAGCTCTGTCAATAGAAAATGAAACAAGAACTTATTACAAGGAAAAAGCTGACGAAGAAGCTATAAGAGTTTTTTGCGAAAACCTGCGTCAGTTGCTGTTAGCTCCGCCACTTGGTAAAAAAAATGTACTTGCTATTGATCCTGGTTTTAAAAGCGGGTGTAAGGTAGTATGTTTAGATAAAAACGGCAAATTACTTCACAACGAAAATATTTATCCTCATCCACCTCAAAATGACAAAAAAACTGCAAATAACAAACTTATAAATTTGGTTAACGCCTATAAAATTGATGCAATTGCAGTTGGTAATGGCACAGCAGGAAGAGAAACAGAAGATTTTATAAAACGAATAAAATTTGAAAGAGAAGTTATTGCTGTAATGGTTAACGAAAATGGAGCTTCGGTATATTCAGCAAGTAGTGTAGCTCGACAGGAATTTCCTGAATATGATGTAACTGTTAGAGGTGCTGTATCAATTGGCAGACGGCTTATTGACCCGCTTGCCGAATTGGTTAAAATTGAACCTAAAGCTATAGGAGTGGGGCAATATCAGCACGATGTTGACCAGACAAAGCTTCAAAAAGGTCTTGAAGAAACCGTTATCAGTTGTGTTAATTTAGTTGGTGTTGATGTAAATACCGCCAGTAAAGAATTATTAACTTATGTTTCAGGTATTGGTCGGTCGATTGCAGCAAATATTATTGAATATCGCAATAAAAACGGAGCTTTTACTTCAAGAAAGGAGTTTTTGAAAGTACCACGTTTAGGGGAAAAAGCTTTTGAACAAGCGGCAGGATTTATGAGAATTTCGGGCAAACCACAAAACCCGCTTGATGCCAGTGCTGTTCATCCTGAATCATATCATATTGTTGAAAAAATTGCAAATGATATGAAATGTACTCTCGACGAGCTTATTGGAAATATAGATGTACGGGCTAAAATTAAAATTGAACAATATGTTAATGAAAAAACAGGCTTGCCTACATTAAAAGATATTATGTTAGAACTTGAAAAGCCTGGACGCGACCCGCGAAATAAATTTAAACTTTTTGAGTTTGATAAAAATATTAGAAGTATTGAAGATTTAAAGATGGGAATGGTATTGCCGGGTATTGTAACAAACATAACAGCTTTTGGAGCTTTTGTGGATTTAGGTGTTCATCAGGACGGGCTAATACATATTAGTAACCTTGCCGATGATTTTGTGTCAGATCCAAATATTATTGTTAAGTTACATCAGCACGTTAAAGTTAAGGTTTTGGAAGTTGATATTAACAGAAAACGTATACAGCTCAGCCTGAAAGAATCTGATATAAACTTATAACTAATAGCAATATTTTTAAGATAAAAGTGAATAATAAAACTACATATCGCATATTTGTATTATTGATTATAAGTTTATTACCTATTATAGTTCAAGCACAGCAAATAAAAGGAGGTTTGGTAGCAGGTTTTAATATGACTATGGTTGATGGCGATGAGCTTTTTGGTTATAAAAAATATGGTATCAATGCAGGACCAATGGTTATGATCCCGTTTGGGAAAAAATTTACCTTAAACATAGAAACTATATACAATCAGAAAGGAAGCCATCAAAGGGCTCAATTTGACAATGATTCCTTAAACGGAGCTTATCATCTTGCTTTAGATTATCTTGAAGTTCCTTTTTATTTGCAATTTCACGATAAAGCTGGTGCTAATGTGGGTGCAGGCTTAAGTTGGGGAAGATTAGTTAGATACAGCGAGTCAGAACATGGGGAAAAATTAGACTGGACTAAAAGCACTTTCCCTTATAAAAGAGACGACTGGAATATATTTGCTGATGTAACTTTTAATATTATAAAAGGTTGGAAAATAAATGCAAGATATTTTTATTCATTAAATGTGTTAAGAGAAAGAACTTTTTTAAATGGTGAAACAAGAAAACAATATAATACAGGTTTTACTTTTAGAATAATTTATATTATTAATGAAGAAGTGAAGAAATGAAAGTAGATTGACAAGTTGAGATTGAAGAATAAAAAATTAAGTCAAATAATTATTATTTATAGATAAAATAAATTAATTAGCTCTTTGTAATGAAATTCTGTTACCTCCCATAAAAGCAACCACAAAAGCATCGCTAATTCCAGCAGAAATAATATTTAATCTTAGTTTTTGAGCTTCGGCTTGTGTTTCAAATGAACCTGCTGTATAGCACAATAAATTTGCAGCATTTGTATAAAATGTAATATTGTCAGTACCTGTTTTTTGTTTAAAATTTTCTAATGCGTTTGCATCAATCTCTTTTCTGAATGCACCTATTTGAACTTTAAATTCAATTTTCCCTTCTGAAATAGTCTTTTCTTTTGTTTCTTGATTTTCCGCAATGTTTGTTGTAACATTTGTTATGCTTAATAGTAGAGGTTGTTCATTAGCTTTTACAATATTTTCATTTTCCATTTTTGTAGCTTCCTGCATTGTTATTCTGCTTCCATTATAATACGCAACTACAAAAGCATCAGGAACATATTGTATTATATTATTAACTCTTGCTTGCTGGGCATTCTGACGATTTTGATAAATACCCGCTAAATAGCGGTAATAACCATTTGTCATCTGCTCAAAAAATAATGGAGCTAAATTAAATAATCTTTCTTTAGTTCTGGGGCTTCCAAAAACTCCTACCTGAACAGTATAAAACAAGCCTTTTGTGTTGCTTATATGCTCGCTATCGCTTGTTTTATCAACAGCTTTTGCATCTTCATTTGGTATTATTTCTGCCTTTGATATTGATTTTTTTTCGTCTTTAATTATTGAAGTTACAGATGTATTATTTGTTATTTTGTTTGTAATATTTTCAGCTTTGTATAATGCGGCTTCGGCTAATAATTGTTCATCATTTGGGGCTTTTTCATCAAGTTGACGGCGTATTATGCTTATTATAATTTTTTGTTTTTGAACTGCTAACTTTTCAAGGCTATCGGCTTTGTTTAACAATGTCTCAGCGTAATATAACGATACTTTGTTATTGCTTATACTGTCGCGAATCTCTGAGGCTTTTGCATTTAGCACATCAGCTTCGATATTATAAGTCGAAATTTCTTTCAAATTAATAAGCTCTTTGTTCTTATTGATAAGTAATTCTTTTTTAAGTTTTTCGGTTTGGTATTCCTGCAAATTGTCAACTTTTTTATAATCAGATATTGCTATGTAAGCTTCGCTGCATTCTTTAAGAAGACTGTCGGCAAGTGATTTTAGCTTTATTTTTTCAATATCATTTTT
>CAZDEU010000029.1:15522-18059 GCA_964504265.1 uncultured Bacteroidales bacterium | reverse complement strand
TCAGCAATTTTAACATTATCAATATTTTCGGAAATTTCAGGCTCAATAATTATAACATTATCAATATTTTCGGAAATTACAGGTTCTGGGATTTTTTCAGATATAATAATGTTGTTTGTTATTTCAGTATCTTCAGTTTTTTTAAGTTTCTGAATTTCAGTAATATCTTTTTCAGTAATATCTTTTTCAGCAATATTACTTTCAATATCTTTTAATTTAATTATATTTTCTGTAAAAGGCTTATAATCATTATCAAAAACGTTATTTGAAAGAGATTTTGCTGTTTGTGCAATTACTTCGGGTTTTTCTGAATTTTTTATTGATTTATCGTTATTAATATCTACTTCATTTAATTCTGCTAATAATTTTGAAGTATAATTAACCTGAAATTTTAATGCAGCTACTTCGATTTTCATTTTACGAACCGAGTCTTTTAAAACTGTTTTCTCAGCAATTTTTTCTTCAATTTGTTTTTGAATCAACTCTGCTTCGTTTATTAATTCTTGTTTTTCTTTTTTATTATTAGTTTCTTTTGTTTTAATTTCCTCAGCTTTCTTTTCTTCGTTTAAAATAATATTGTCGATATATGTGATATTTTTTTCGGCATAAACAATATTATTTTCTATATTTTTAATAATTTTATTATTATCATTTTTAATAGTTATAGAAATTTGGCTTTGACTTAGTATTAAATCAGCCATTTCGGAAACTGAATCGGCTAATAATATAATATTTTCGACATCTTGCTGATTAGCACCTTTATTTAATTGTATAGCAAAATCACTAATATGTTGTGCAATGTTTCTTAATTGAGTTGCTTTAACATCAGCTTTTTCAGCTATTTCAATTAATGCTTTAGCTTCTTTATTTGCTTCAATATAGTTTTTTTCTGACGATATTAATATAACAGAATCATCTTTTGATAATTCAATATTTTTTCCTTTATATTTTTCTAAAACTTTTTCAGCTTCTTTTTTATTTAGTTCAGCTTCAGCATTTTTTTTATCAGCTAATAACAATGCTTCATATTTAAATTTATTAAGCTCATCGGCTTTTTTATTGATGTTATCGCTTTGCTTATTGAGTTTTAAAACTTCCTGAGTCTGATAAACAATATTACTTGATTTACTTAAAGTTTTTTGTTGTATTTTTTCTAATTTATTGGTAAGTTCAAGAATAGCTGGTTCAATATTTTTTTCAGATACATAAGTGATTTCTTCAGCTTTTATTGATTTATCGTTTTCAGATAAAATGTTATTTTTAGCAATTATTTTTAATGTGTCATAGCTTTCGGTCTTATTTGCATTGCCAATATTATCGTTATGTGATACTTCAACTGGATTATTTAATTTATCTTGTGTTTTTTCTAATGATTCGTCTAATATTTTAGAGTTATCCTGAGCAATATCTTGTGTTTCGTTTAAAGTTTTAATGTCATTATTCTTATTATTAAAAACTTTGTCATCGTTAAAAGTAGCATTATCTTTAATTACAAGATTATCCTCATTAGTATAATCGTTTTCATTATAAATAAATTCAGTAAGCAAATCAACTTCTTTTTGTTCTTTTTCTGTTTCTGCGAGGTCGTTATATACTGCAACTTCAATGTTTTTAACTTCTTCTTTTTTGTTGTCAGTAACATTATTAACAGCAATGTCTTTAGTTTTGTTTTGTTCAATTTTGGTGGCAAGTAAGTTTATATTTTTGAGCAGAATATTTAGTTCATTAGTTTCATTATTTAATTTTTCGTAAAGGGTATTATATTTTTCAATTAATTTTTCTTTTCTTAATTTTTCTTTTTCAGCTTCTTTAATTCTTTCTTGCAGTTCATTTTTAATATCATCATTTTTTTCTGTATTAATTTCGTCTTTTAAATACTTTATTTCATCGTCAATTGATTTAATATCAGAAGTATTTTCTGTTACAGCCAATTTATATTCTTCGGCTAAAGTTTTTTTCTCATTATATGTTATTTTAAGTTCTTTATTGAATAATTCTTTGACAGAAGTAGTAGTATCAATTTCAAATGATTTTTCAATTAAGCTTACTAATAATAATTTTGCAGAATCAACATTATTGTTTTCAGCTAAAGTTTTAATCTTTTCAGCATCTGACTTTAATAAATTTGATTTTTTTTCTTGTTTAATAATTAGATTTTCCAAAGCCGAAGTAATCACGCCGCAGTTATTAATTTCCTGACTAATAATTTTTACATCATTTTTAAGCTGTTTTATTTTTTCAAGCTCATATTCTAATGTTGCACCTTCGTATCTCAAAAGTTTTTCTTCAGACGATTTAATTTTTTCTGATATGCCTGATAGTTCCTCACGTTTAGCTTCTGAATAATCGTAAACATCAATAGTTTTTTGTCTAATATTTTCAATAGATTTATATGATAACTCAACAATATTTAAAGCAGTGTCAATAATTTCTTCTTTGCTAATATTATCAGGTAAAACAATTTTCGATTCAGCAATTATGTTATCAACCGCAATTTGTTGATTGTCTATATCAAGCATTTCCTGCATTGTAGTGTT
>CAZDEU010000029.1:4276-15422 GCA_964504265.1 uncultured Bacteroidales bacterium | reverse complement strand
GTTCCCCATTCGTTAGTTATAGTATCCCAAACCGATTTAAAGATGTCGTACCCACCCATTGTGCTATGTCCTTTAGAACAGAAATAAAGCGTTTTGCCATCGGGCAATATATAGGGGTAATCTTCGTCGTAAACACTATTAATAACATCGCTAAGCCGTTGTGCTTTAGCCCATTTACCGTTGGGCATTTTTTTTGAACGATAAATATCTTTTCCGTATTCACCTTTTTTGCCATAGCTCGAAAAATAGACTACAGAATTAGTGTCGGAAAAGAAAACAATAGAATTATCCTTTTTCTTTTTATCAAGTTTTGATTTAAAAAAATCAGGTTTTAACAAGAAACTGCCACCAAAACCACTTATATCGTAAGATCGATAAAAATCCTTAATATTAACTTCTTTTTTGCTAATAACATATAAATCTTTTATATGAGCGAGTAAACTCAAGCCATTACGACACATCATAATATGATAATTAGATATATATGACGCATTTTTTTTAGCTTTTGCATTCAGCCCATACTTTTCGTAATATTTAATAGCTTCGGGAAAACGGAAGTTAAGGTGATGAGCAAGACCTAAATGAAAAAACATTTTTTCTTCCTTATCAAGTTTGTCAGCAGCATAATTAAGATATTTAAGAGGTTTTTCAATATCGCGACGGTCGCCATACATTAAACATACTCCAAACCTATAACTGTAATAAGGGTCTTTAGGATTTAAACTTAAAAGTTGTGAGTAAAGAGGCAAGGCTTTTACGTAATCGCCTGCTTTATATAAAGCCGCAGCTTCCTCAATAAGTTCCTGTTCGGGCTTGTTTTTATGCTTTTGAGCATTACTTACAAAACCAATCAAAACAAAAAATAAAAGTAATATATATTTTAAAAAAATATGTTTCAAAAACAACACCTTATAATAATTTATTTTATACTGATTTAATTTATTATTGTTACTAAAGTAAGCAATAAATATTATTTAAAGATAATAAATTATTTGCAAAGAATTACAAATTCAGTTCTTCTGTTTTTTGCTCTTCCAGCTTCGGTTGTATTTGTAGCAATAGGTTCTGACTCACCAAAACCTTTATAAGTCATACGATTTTTATTAATTCCCTTGCTTATCAAATATTCATAAACCGATTTAGCTCTATCTTCTGATAAAAGTTGGTTGCTTTCGTCGCTTCCAATATCGTCGGTATGACCATGAATAGCAATATTAATTGCAGGGTTTTCATCAAGGAATTCTATAAAACCATCCAAAACAAATAATGAGTTTGATGTGAGTTCATTAGAGTTTGAAGGGAAATAAATATCGTTTAGTCGATAAGAAGTGCCTACTTCAATAGGTTTTATTTCGACATCAACAACAGCGGGTTTTTCATAAGTAGTATCTTCTTTGCTGATATATTTAGATTCGTAAGCGTAGTTATCTTTTTTAACAGTCATAACGTAATCATTTCTAAAAAGAACTGCGGCAACATATTCACCCGAAACAGAGTCAACAGGCACTAAAGTAATTTTTTTTGTTTCTACATTTTTTAATTCAATAGATGCTTGAACGGCTTCGTTGGTGTTTTCATCTTTAAGCTCTCCTTTAATAAAGAGAACTTTTTCGGGTTGAGCTTCTTTATATAATTCAAATGAATATAAATCCCAATCTTGTTGATTACTTTTTAGTTTATTAGATGAGAAATAGCCAGTTTTACCATCGGTGCTAACAAAAAAACTGAGGTCATCGGCTGAAGTATTAATAGGATAACCAATGTTAACAGGTTTCGACCACTTGCCGTTATCTTGTTTTCGAGAATAAAAGATATCGTAACCGCCCATACCTAAATGACCGGGTATTATATCTTTAGTTTCATTATCAATTCTGTCGGATGAAGAAAAATAAAGTGTTTGGCTGTCGGTATGAATAAAAGGAGATTTTTCGTGTCCTTCAGTATTTATTGCAGGGCCTAAATTTTCTGCAGGCATCCATTCGCCATTATCATCACGTCGGCTCATATATAAATCTAAACCGCCGTAACCGCCTGGTCTGTCGCTGGCAAAATATAAAACTTTTCCGTCCGAAGAAATTGTAGGTTGTGAGTCCCAGTATTTATCAGTATTAACATTTGAACTTAATGGTTTAATATCTGCCCAATAGCCATCGTTAATTACAGAATTATATATATCGCAATTATAATACGATTTATCGTTACTCCACTGGCATACGGTGTAAAAAAGTTCTTTGTTGTCAATTGTTAACGTTGCACCACCTTCGTTTTCGAATTTGTTAAATGGACTAGGCATTGGGTTGCCTGTAGTAAAACCTGCGCCATCTCTTTTACTGCAACAAAAAGCTTCTTTATGTGTTAAACCATCTTTTGTAAAAAATGATACTTTATCATCTTTTACTTCAACTCTTCTAGTGTAAAAAGCTAAGGAATTGTCGGCTGTAATAATTGCTAAATATTCATCAAGTGTAGTACATATTCCTCTAACTTGCTTAGGATTAAAAGGAACAGGATTACTTTTCATTTTATGATAAAATGATGCATATTTTTGCATTAATTCAGCTTCTTTAAAATCTTTATCAAGTTTGGCGTTTGGCTTATCCATATCAATTCTGTTAAGGAATTGTTGATAATTTTTTGCGGCATTATTCCAATCTTCACGTCCAAAAGCAATTTGTCCTAAATAAAAATAAGGGTAAGCATCGTACGAAGGGCATATTTCAATAAGTTTTTCAAAATATTTTTCGGCTGCATTAACATTATAATCTTTTCTTTTTATGTTAATTATACCTAATAAATAGTATGCGTCAGCATACATTGGTTCTTCTTCAATTAAAATTTTTAGTATTCGATTTGCGTCTAAAAAATTGCCCGATTTGTAGTAATTTAATGCACTTTCGTATTGTTTATTTGCTCTTTTGTTTTTGACAATAGGGCATTCTGATGTAATATCATCTTCTTGACAAAATGTCATATTACTAAATAATAATAATCCCAAAAGCAAAGTAATATATGTAAGAATCTTATTCATTAAATGCTTAAATATTCAACTATTAAAAAAACGGTAGATTTTAAAAATATTTTACAAAAATTATTATTTAATATTAATATAAGTATTAAACCTTAATAAATGGTCTGCAATAACAATAGCAGCCATAGATTCAACAACTGGCAGTACTCTTGGAACAGCACAAATATCAAAATGCCCTTTTAGTTCAATCTTCTTTGTATTACCATGTTTATCAATAGTGTTTTGTTCAATTCCTATTGATGGAATGGGTTTAAAACTAACTTTAAAATAAATATCTTCGGCGTTAGAAATACCACCAACAATTCCACCTGAATTATTTGTAAGTGTTTTAATTTTAATTTCATTATTTTTAGTATTAGCATCAGCAATAAGAGGGTCGTTATGTTCAGAACCTTTCATTGAAGAAGCTTTGGATCCCATTCCATATTCAAAAGCTTTAGCAGCAGGAATACTCATAATTGCTTTTGCCAAGTCAGCATGTAATTTATCAAAAACTGGTTCGCCTAAACCTGCTTTTACACCACTAATAATACAAACTACAGCACCACCTGTAGAATCCTTTTCTCTTTTCATTCTAGCAAGATAATTAATCATTCTTTCAGATAATTCTTCATCGGGACAATCAACAGGGCTTTTATCCACTTTTTTAAAATCAGGGAGGTAATTTTCTTTAGTATATCTGTAAGGTCCTATCTGACAAGTATAGCTTTTTATCGATATTTTATATCTATTTAAAAGCATCATTGCTATTGCACCACCAATAACTCTTGAAACTGTTTCACGTGCTGAAGCTCTGCCGCCGCCTTTGTAATCTCTTATACCGTATTTTGAGTCGTAAGTAAAATCGGCATGCGAGGGACGATATATATCTTTAATATCTTCATAATTTGATGAAGTATCAGTATTTTTAACATAAAAAGCAATAGGACTTCCCAAACTTATTCCTTTGTCATTGATACCAGACAAAAAAACAACTTCATCTGCTTCGTTTCGGTCTGAATCTGAAAATAAAATATTGGTTCTGCGTCTATACAACAAATTTTTGATAAGATTGTAGTCAATAGCTATACCAGCAGGGCAACCGTCAATTATTCCACCAACTGCCTTACCATGTGATTCGCCAAAACTTGTAAGTCTGAATAATTCTCCTATACTGTTGCCTGCCATAAATACCCTCTATTGAATAATCAATTTTCGTATAACTGAAAAATCTTTATTATTGACATTAATTAAATAAATACCAGAATTTAAGTCTTCGGTCGACAATAATATTTTATTTATACCGCAAATAACAGAATAATTAATTTGTTTAATTCTCCTTCCACTTATATCAGAAATGTTAATTTTAATTTCATCATTATATTTTGAGTTATAAACAAAATAAGTATAATCAGAAGCAGGATTTGGATAAACACTAATATTAATATCATTATTAGAATAATTATTTATATTAGTTTGAGAAGAAAAATATTCTGCATTCCAACCTTCGTAAGTGTTAGAAGGTCCGGTTTTAAACAGAACAAGTAATTCACTACTGTTGTAAGTAAAATCGGGAGGTATAGAAAAGCCTGAATAAGTTTTAAGAGTTAAAGCAGGCGATTGAGTTGGATCAACAATACGAACATAGTCATAAGTTGGTTCTGTGCTAAAATCAGTAAAACTCAATGTAATAGATGCTGCATTAGGTGGTTTAATATGCCATTTACAATTCAAATTATTATCATAATCGTTATCGAGGCTGCCATCCGAAAAAACACCAAAAGGCTCTGTAAGTTCAACCGTGCCATCGCAGGGGGCTTTTTTTTCAGAAGTATATTCCGCTAACCAGCCTTTATAATTTACTGAATTATCGGTAATAAATCTGACTAACATTGCTCCTCCTGTTGAGCTAACAGCCGAAGGTAAGGTGTTACCCGAAAAAGTAGCTAGCACAGTTGCATTAATATCAGAGCCATCGTATATTATAACTTTATCATTATTTTGTTCTGTGTTAAAATAAAGGAATTTTAAATTTATTTTATCAACGTTATCGGGATTAATAAGCCAATAACAATCGGAATTTTCAGCATATTTATCGACGGGACCACTTCCGTCGTCGAATAAACCTGAAGTATAAGAAAAAGATTGAGTACCACTGCAAAGAGATGGGTAACCACTAAATGGATAAATATTTACGACAGCTTGTTGCCAGGCAGTAAAGTCGTGAGAGCCGGGGTTAAGATTATCTAAATAAAAATATCCATTATGAGTACCACTCCAACCCCAGTTAAAATGGAAATAATTTGTAGCGTCGTAACCATCAATAATAAAAGCATGGCCACTGCCGTCGTCAGGTTCAAAACCAGCGTATAAAACAGGGTTGCCAGCATCAAGATTAGATTTTAAAAGGTTTTCCCATGAATAAAAATAATTATACTTTTCGTAATGCTTAACAGTGTTTGAATATCGAAAATAATTTCTGAAAGCATAAGCTGCATTGCTCAAAGAAGCACCAGAGCCAGAAGTTGAATAATTCATTTCAACCGAAACACCGCAGTGATACATTAAAGTTGCAATATGTAAATTGCTGCTATTAATTATATTAGGCATTGCAGTCCATTCGTAAGTAGTATTACCATAATCAGCATATTGGTAGCCATAAGTACTATGAGTGTAAGAGCTAGAGCCATAGCCCTGCAAAGGATGTTTGTAGTAATGCATTATTTGCGACATGGAGGTTGCCACACATCCAGCCCACACATGGCCTCCTGGTCCAAAATTATCAGGTGGGCATAATTCATTGTAATAAGAACCTTGATCCCACGTACTTGTAATTAAAGGTTCAACCGATTTTTCTCCTTTGTTTGTCGATAAATAATTAATATTGCCTGAAAGAAGACTTTCCCATGATTTTTTTATTTCTTGCGTAGAATTCAGATTTTCTTGCCTTGTATTAATAATTTGTTGTTTAGTCCATTCTAACCATTCTTTCATTGCAAAAGGTGTATTCAAATCATCAAAAGTTTTATCAGTAGAATAAGCTAAGATAGGAACAACCTTGTCATCGGCCGAAATTATTATAAAGCCTTCAGGTTCTGCATTATAAATGTAAATAACAGCAATATTTTTTTCACTTATAGTTTTATAAAGTTTTATTTTTGCAATTTCATCATTCTTAATTTCTGAATATCTCCAATTCAAAAAAACTTCTCCTGCTTTTTGTGCTTCATCGCTGTTTATTACTTTTGAAAACAAAAGGTTTGAATTAACAAACAAAAATATAGTTACTAATATAATTTTCGACGTTAGCTTCATAAAAAATATTTATTACAAAAGTACAATTTATTTGAATTACTTAGTTTGCTAACAATGTATTTTAGTTTAAAGATTTTTTGGTGTGCCATGTTGTTTTGTAATGCTGTAAAGTACATAAAGGAAATTTACGAATTACTATTGTAAATAAAATACACAGATGAAAAATCTTAGAATATATTTAACATCATTGTTATAATAATTCTACGTTAGTTAGACGTAGAAAGGATATATAATGTTTATATTCAAATTATGTTTTGTATTTTTGCAAAAACAACTTTTGCAAAAGATTATGATTAAAAAAACATTTTTTTTTAATTTTAGTATTATTATTTTTAGTTTTCTGCTATTAATTTCTTGTTCAAACGATACAGAAGTTGCATCTGAAAATGAATTTATTATAAAAGCAAAATTTGAAAACTCAAAAGGCGAAAAAATTTATTTATATGAACTTAATGTTAACGATAAAGTTCTTTTAGATTCGGCTTTTATTGACGAAAATGGTGAAATTACCATTAAAAGAAAAATTGAAGAACCCGGATTTTATATACTTCACGAAAGTGGAAATAATTTTATAAGTTTGGTTATTGATAAAGGAGAAACAATTATAATAAAAGCCGATATAAGAAGCTTAGCAAAAACTTACGAAGTTGAAGGATCTGAAAATTCCAAACTCTTGCATAAATATGAATTATTTACCAGTATAAACAATAAAAAAGTTGATGTTTTGTCGCAGGCTTACGAAAACAATAAACACAATCCTCGCTTTATTGAAATAAAAGACTCATTGGACCAAGAATTTACAAAAATTTTAAACGAACAGAAAAAAACTGTGAAAGATTTTCTTAAAAAAAATAATTCTTCCCTTGCTTCACTTATTGTTATTAACAGAAGATTTCGTGAACATGTAGTTGTTTCTGAAAATGACGACTTTATTTATTTCGATATGTTGGATAAAACACTTACAAAACTTTATCCTAATAATAAACATACTATTGATAATCACTTAAGAACTGAAATAATTAGAAAAGAAAAAGAAGAAGAAAGCTTAGCTAATATTCGACTTGCAAAAGGAAAACAAATTCCATTTTTTTCTATGTTTTCAATAAATGGCGACACTGTTAGCTCTGATGAATTAAAAAATAAATATTGCATTATATATTTTTGGGCTTCATTTAACGCTTCTTCACGACTTTTAAATCAGCAATTAATATCTATTTATAAGAAATATAAAAAGCAAAATCTGCAAATTATTGGTATTTCACTTGACACCAATCCTGATTATCTTAAAGCAGCAATTAAGATTGATAAGACTGAGTGGTTGCAACTGAGCGATTTTCTCGGATGGGATTCACCAGTAGTTTATGATTATTATATTAAAAAATTACCTAAAATATTTCTTATCGACAATAATTCTTGTATTATAGGAAATAATTTAAAATATAACGAACTAAATCAATTGTTAAATCAGATTTTTGTTTAATGAATTTAGAGAAAAATAAAAAAATATTTTTTGTTTCTGATTGTCATCTCGGCATTCCCGATAAGGAAAGCAGCTTATTTAGAGAAAAGAAACTTGTTAGCTGGCTCGATGATATTAAGAAAGACGCTTTTGAAATATATTTATTAGGCGATATTTTTGATTTCTGGTTTGAATATAAAACTGTTGTTCCTAAAGGTTATGTAAGATTATTAGGAAAACTTGCAGAGCTATCGGACAATGGTATTAAAATAAAATATTTTACAGGCAATCACGATATGTGGATGAAAGATTATTTAAAAGACGAAATAAACATTGAAATAATCAGGCATCCTGTAGAACAAGAAATTAACGGTAAAAAATTTTATATAGCACATGGCGACGGATTAGGACCTGCCGACAATGGCTATAAATTTTTAAAAAAAATATTTTCAAACAAAATATGTAGAAAATTATATTCTTTTATACATCCTGGAGCTGGAATACCAATAGCTTTGTTTTTTTCGAACAAAAGCAGATATTCGAGAGGCGACAGCGATTACGAGTTTAATGGTGAAGAAAATGAACGATTAATAATATATGCTAAACAACTTGCAGAAAAAGAGCATTTCGATTTTTTTATTTTCGGACACCGCCATTTACCAATAGACTTGGAAATTAAACCCAATGTACGATACATCAACATTGGCGACTGGCTACATCATTTTTCTTATTTAGTTTTTGATGGAGAAAAAGTAGAATTAAAATTTTTCTAACTAACAATTTTTACAACGTAATATTTATTTTTTTCAATAGTTAAAAAATAAAGCCCCGAACTCATCTGATTAATTTTCCCGAAATTGCTTTGAGGTTTAATTTTACTTTTAAAAAACAAAGTACCGCCATTACAATCAGTGTAAATTTTAATTTTTTCTTTGTCAGCATAAATTTCTACACTGCCATTGGGCAAAGGCACAACACCTGTTATATAGTCCAACCCTGCTAAATTGGGCTGTATATTAAATTTTTCATAAGCAGGCAAAATAGGTTTAACTCCTAAAATATATTTTCCAAATATATATATTGGACCAGCAGCCCAAGAATGGCATAAACTGCGAGCAAAAGGTCTGTCGGGATGACCATTTGAAAAATGTTGCATCCCTTTTTCGTTTGAATCAAAAGATTCCCAAAAAGTAGTAGCACCTAAATCTAACATTGCCCCCCAATAATCATTAATTTCGCTTATAACATCAGAATACATTTCACATTCTGCTTTAGCCGACAATTTATAAAATTTCATAAAAGGCGTTTTAATAACAGGCTCTTCCTCTTTTATCAAAACATTGTTAAAAATTTTATTTTTTTGTAAAGAATCGACAAAATCATAATAAATTGCCATATAATTAGCATATCCTGTAACGTAATTATTTATTTTATTATTTTTTCGTGAATGAACATAGCTTTGTTTTTCATTACTCCAAAAAACATTATTAATATTCGATTTTAATTTATTTGAAATATTTAAATATTTTATATGATTTTCATTATCATTAAGAATATCAGCAAAAAATGTCATAGTTTGTAAACTTTTCCATAGCAGAATTTGCACAGCACAGTTTTCGCCAGTCTTATCAATATCAGCCCAGTCAATAAAAACCCAATCATCGGCTTTACCTTCCATAAAACCATTTTCGTTACGTCTGTTAAGGCAAAAATCCATTAAAGTAATCATCTTGGGATAAATCTGTTTTATGAATCGTATGTCGCCAGTATAAGTATAATAGTCATAAATACTTATAATCCAGTAAAAAGAATAATCTAAAATTGTGTTAATATGAGATTCAACTGGGTCTTTACCTCTTAAAGCAATAATAGTTCTTTTATTAATTTCTTTATCAAAATACAAATAATAATTTAAAAGATAATTTTGAACTGCATCGCCCGACCAAGCCCAACGGTCGCGTTTGATACCATCAATAAAAAATTCTCTTGAATTAAGCTGTAAAGTATATACAGATGTTTCATATATATTGTTCAATTTTTGGTTTGAACATTTAAAATCACCTTTTTTCTTTAATGGTAAATATTCGAACAACAATGCAACACTGTCGATTAATAAATCGTTTTTGTGTATTAATTTCGCAAATCTAAAGCCACGTGATTCCTTATTAATAAATACCTCCTCACCTTCATTAAATGTAAATATATCGAATGTTTCGCAATCGTCTGAATTAGCTTCCTCTTCCGATTCACCGTAATTAACTCTTAAAAAACCTTTGCCTGATTTTTTAAATTTTAGAAATCCAAATGTTTCTTTCCCAAAATCAACAAAAAGCTTATTATTGTTTTTAATAATTTTATAGGGTTTTACTTCAATTGTAGGGAGTTTAAAAGCCGACGGCAAATTTTCAAGTGAATTAAAATTCCAATATCCAGCAGTAAACCATTTCTTATCGTAACATGAAACCAGCCACGAAGAATCTGATTTTATAGTTGTACCTTTTACAAAAATTGTTGGCAAAGACTTATTGTTAAAAACAGAAATTAAGATATTATGCTTACCCGATGAAATATTGAATTTACCTGAATTATTATATACAAAATTTCCATCAAGCTGCAGATTATAAACGCCGTTACAATATACTTCTATAGTTTCGGATGATATAATATCAATTTCCTTTTTAAACTGAACATTAGGATAATAATTATCAATTCGAGTAACAGGAGGAACTGCAATACCTTTTTGAGTTCGTTGCATTACAAACCTGCTATATAATTCAATTTCAAAATCGCCAGGATACCAAATCCAAGTTGGAAATACATTAGTTGAATCTTTAACATTACTTAAAATAATATTTTGATAATCAATTACTTGACTGTAAATTTCTTTGCTTTTCAGGTTTTTATTTATAAAGAAAAAATAAAACAAATAAAACAGTAAACTAATTATACAAGCAACTACAATACAATTAAAAATATTTTTATACTTACTGATAAATGTCATGGGCTTAAAAAATAATATTTTGAGCTAAATTATAAAAAATGAAGTATAATGATAACATTATTGCATAATTTTTCTAAATTAAAAAGGGGGGGGGCGATAGTTAAAAATTATTTTCAGGTGTTATGATAGTACATAAAGTGAGTTTACGAGCGACAGTTTGCAATTGGCGATTGAAAAATAAAGATTAATCATTAATAATTTTAGATAAATATAAGACTAATTGTGTTTAATAAAACAATGATAACACAGATGCAACGAATTATTGCGTTTCTTTATCTGTGAAAATCTGTAGTATCCGTGTCATCGGTGTTCTATTTGGTACAGCCTCCTAATAAATTGAACTGAAATTACTATTTTAAATTGG
>CAZDEU010000029.1:0-4176 GCA_964504265.1 uncultured Bacteroidales bacterium | reverse complement strand
TATTGATAAACCAATAAATTAATCGTATGAAAAAAGGTATTTTACAAATAGCTTTAGTAATTGTGATAATAATACTTGCGTATCTAATTTACGAAAGTATTATGGAACCTGTTAGGTACAACCAAGAAAGAAACCGCAGACGCGAAATTGTAATTAATAAGCTCAAAGATATTAGAACAGTGCAACTGAACTATAGAAACGTTAATGGAGAATATGCAGCAAGCTGGGAAAAACTCACCGATTTTCTAATCAACGGTAAACTTCCTATGGTTAAGAAAATTAGCACTTTGCCCGACAGCCTTTCCGAAATTTCGGAAGCTGAAGCTATTAAAAGAGGTTTTATAAAGTTAGATACTAATTATGTGAACGCACTTGACAGCCTTTTTGGACATAGGAATAACTTTTCGATAGAAAACTTATCTATAATTCCATTTTCAGATGGCAAAAAATTTAAACTTTCGGCTGGCGAAATTGAGAAAGGACAAGTAAAAGTAAAAGTGTTTGAAGTTGTTGCTCTAAACGAAACTTTCCTTAAAGGACTTGACGAAGACATGATTAAAAAAGAAGAAAAACCTGCGCTCGTATTAGGTTCAATGACAGAAGCTTCGCAAGACGGTAACTGGGAATAACCATCCTAAAATAATAATATGGACAATACCGGCAGAGCCGGGACAAGGCTTCACGACAAATTATTTACTCAAGATATTTCAAACCGTTGTAATTTAACCGTTGAAATGTCTTTAAGCAGCGTTGTTTGTAGCATATTCGACACTGTTCAAAGCAAATTTATTGCTTTTGAAAATTTCAATAAAGGTATATTATTGCCTTCGTTTATTGCAGGCAAAGAACTCCTTGATATAATTTCGGATAATGAAATATTTTCATATAATTTTCTGAAAACTACCTTTTTAATCAGAAACCAAGGTAGTACAATAATTCCTTTTAGCATTTATGACGAAAATTATAAAGCCAGTTATATGTTATATAACAACCCAAACGAAGCAGGTTATATTATAAATTCCGACATATTATCTTCATTAAATATTGTTAATCTTTATAATTTACAAAACAGTTTAAAAGAAGCTATTAATACTTATAATTCGAATGCACAAATTTTACACTCGTCTACTTCGCTCATAAAAGGCTTATTTTCGATGTTTAAAAATAAAATAAATGAAACTTCAGCTTTTATTCATATAGGACAAACTTATTTCGATATGGTTGTTATTTCTCAACAAGGCGGACTTCTGTTCTATAATTCCTTTAAATTTAAAAATGCTGATGATTTGGTTTATTACGTGCTTTTTGCCTTTGAACAATTAAAATTAAAACCTGTTTCATCACCTTTATATTTGTTGGGCGAAATTGAAATTGATTCTCAAATTTTTGAACGACTTTATAAATATATTAGCAAAATACATTTTTTGGAAAGAAATAATGAATTTAAATATTCATATATTTTAGATGTATTTAAAGAACATTACTATTTTTCATTATTTAACAAAGAACTGTGCGAATAATCAGTGGTACACATAAAGGAAGGCATTTTAATGCTCCCAAAAACATAAATGTCAGACCAACCACCGATTTGGCAAAAGAAGCTTTATTTAACATTTTAGCAAACAGAATTGATTTTGAAAGCATTAGAGTACTAGACCTTTACTCAGGGCTGGGAGGAATTAGTCTTGAATTTGCTTCAAGAGGATGTACTGAAGTTTTTTCAATAGATGTTAACCCACGTTGTACTTCTTTTATCAAAAAAACAACAGAAAACTTTGGAATGAAAAATATAAGAGTTATAAACTCTAGTTCTTTTAGTTTTTTAAAAAATAACAAAATTCCCTTTGATTTAATTTTTGCTGACCCTCCTTACGATATTGCAGGAACCGAAAACATACCAAACTGGGTTTTTGAAAATAATAATTTAACATCCAACGGGTTACTTATTATTGAACATCCAGCGGGTCAAAATTTTATGCAAACCGAAAGATTATTTGAACACAGAATTTATGGACGAGTTAATTTTAGCTTTTTTAAATAATGCCAAGTCACTTTTCGTATATTTGCAAGGCTTTTAAAAATATATATATAACGAGAATATTTTAACAAACATACGATGAGATGATTATTAGCATACGAGTTCCATACGTTATTTTTGAAAATCTATAAATATTATTGTATGAAAAAAATTGCAATTTTCCCCGGTTCTTTCGACCCTGTAACCAAAGGACACGAAAATTTAATTATCAGAGCTGCTGCTATTTTTGATAAAGTAATTGTAGCAATTGGCGAAAACAGTAACAAAAAAAGTTCTTTCCCTATTGAATTAAGAAAAGAATGGTTGAAATTTGTTACAAGAAATATAAACAACACATCAGTTGAAATATATAATGGACTAACTGTAGATTTTTGCAAACAAAACAATGCACAGTATATTATTAGAGGAATAAGAACTAATGCAGATTTTGAATTTGAAAGCGATATAGCACAAATGAACAAGGCAATGAATCCTGAAATTGAAACTGTTTTCCTATTATCAGCTCCCGAGTTAAGTGGCATCAAATCGGCTTTGGTCAGAGAAATTTATAAATACGGAGGCGATACTACTTCCTTTTTGCCTAAAGGTATTATAATTCCTGAAAGCTACAATAACAATCAGTAACAACATATAATTAAATTTCTGCGTTTATATGTTAATATTCATCAATTTTATATAAATTATGCTCAGAAAGACACTAAATATAATAGTTGTAGTGCTTTTTGCAGTTTTGTTTAACAATATTTCTGCCCAGTCAATAACTGTAATTTCAGGTATTGCCAAAGGTGCTGCAGGCAAAAAAATCAGGTTGCTAACTTACGAGGATCAGGTATCGTGCAAAACAATAGAACTGGCTTCTACTCTTGCCGATACAGCAGGAAAATTTGATTTATCAGTCAATATTTCACATACTTGCTTTGCTACTTTGCATATTGATGAATATGTAGCTGATTTGTACATAAAACCAAGCCAAAATTTTTTTATTGAAATAGAACCTGAAAAATATAATGAAGGCGTTGCCATTCTTTTTAAACCTCAATATCTGAATATTAATTTTCCAAAAGCCGATTTTGATGATATTAACCTTTTAATTTACGATTTTGAAGTACTTTACAGCGATTTTGTCGAAAAAAATTTTTTGAATATTTATCTAAATTATGATAAAACAATAGTTGATTCTTTTTCTACAGTAATAACCAAAAGATACGAAAGTATTAATGATGAATTTTTTCTTGATATTGTAAAATATAAGTTAGCCGCTTTAGAATTTGTTTCGAGAAAAATAGGCAAAACCGGTATTTTTAAAAAGTATTTTAATCCTGAACATATAAAATACAATAACCCAGGATATATGGAATTTTTTATAACTTATTTTGAAAGTTATGCAGGTCATGCAACTGGGCAAATAAGCGCTACCGCTCTTAATAATGCTGTTAATATTGAAAAAAAATATCTTGCTGTTTTTAATGCTTTTGGAGCTGATTCACTTTTACAACACGAAATTTTAAGAGAATTAGCTATTCTCGTTGCTTTAAAAAATATGTATTATTCTCAATATTATGACCGTTCAGCTATTAAAGGTATTTTAAATGAAATAAAAGAAAAAAGTAAAATTAATGAACATCAAATTATTGCATCAAATTTATTAACAGTATTTTCAAAACGTCAAAAAGGAACATCAGCAGCATATTTTAATCTGCAAAATCAAAAAGAGCAATTTATAAGTCTTGACGATTTTAAAGGAAAATTTATTTACCTTACTTTTTGGAACTCACAATGTATAGATTGTGAATCTGAATTTGAGCTTATTTCAAAAGTTGTAGATAAATTTAAAGATAATTTAGAAGTAGTTAGCATATCAACCGACAAACATTTTTTGAACATGCAGTATTTTCTAAAAAACAAAAATTACAATTGGAATTTTTTGCATTTCAATGGCAATTATGAGTTACTTGAGCAATATCAGATTAAAACAGTACCTTTTTACATACTAATTGACCCCAATGGCAATATTGCGGAATACCCTGCTAAAGAACCAATATATAATTTAGATGCATATTTTAGTAAAATAATTTCAGGCAAAAATAACGAATAATTGAAAGTTTGTAAAGTAGATTGACGATTTTAGATTGACGATT
>CAZDEU010000028.1:6356-24031 GCA_964504265.1 uncultured Bacteroidales bacterium | reverse complement strand
CTTAACAATTTCATTATTAGCATTTTATAACAAATATTCTATGAAAAAACTTTTTAAAAGCATATACATTTTTATTTTGTCTATAACTTTATTTTTACCTTTTACATTATTTTGTCAGTTAACCGGTAATTATACTATAGGCGGAACTAACCCTGATTATTCGACTGTTACCGCTGCTGTGAACGCATTACATTCGCAAGGTGTAAGCAATTCTGTTGTATTTAACATCAGACCAGGAACTTATAGCGAGCAAATTACAATCAATTCTGTAAGTGGCGTAAATGCTTCAAAAACTGTTACTTTTCAATCTGAAAATGGCGACAGCACTTCAGTTATAATTACATATCCTTCTTCTACAACAAATATTAATAATTTTGCTTTAAAACTAAATAATACAGATTATTTAATATTTAAAAAAATTACATTAGAAAGAAGTGGAAGCAACTCATATAGTCAGATAGTAGATATATCGGGAGGAGCTACATATAATAAATTTCAAAATTGCAAATTTGTTGGTAACACAGCTTCAAGCTCTGCAATATATTCGGCTTTAGTCGGTTCTAATAGCAATGCTGACGATTCTTATAATGAATTTATCTCAAATTTATTTGAAGGTGGCTCTTATGGATTATATTACTTAGGACGCGGGAGTACTATGCTTGATTTTGGTCTTGTTATTAATAACAATATTTTTAATAATCAATATTACAGAGCTATGCACCTTAGTTCGCAAAGCTCTCCTCAAATAACTGGAAATCAAATTAATGCAATCGCTTCAAGTTCTTCTTATCAGGCAATATATGCATTTTACTGCGACAATTCTTTAAGAATTTTAAAAAATAAAATTAATATTACTAATGGAGGTTATGCTTTGTATATCCACAATTCATCAGGCGCTTCAACTGAAAAAGGACTTATTGCTAACAATTTTATTTCGTTAGGGGGAAATGCTGAATCTTACGGCATTTATATTAATTTATCATCAGCTCAACATATTTATTACAACAGCATAAATCTTTATTCAAACAATAGTAATAGCAAAATTTTAAATATTAATGGCGTTACAACTGCTAATATTGACATCAGAAATAACAACTTTTTTTCTTCAGGTGATGCCTACGCTATTTATGTTTCCGATAATACAATTAATCCTGTAAGTGCTTGCGATTATAATAATTTGTTTACTAATGGTAATTTTATTGCTTTTTGGAAAAGCATTGGTAATATTGCCGATTTAAACGCATGGCAAACAGCTTCAGGATTTGACGGTAACTCCGTTTCAACCGACCCTTTATACGTTTCTGTTACAGACCTCCACGCTCAATCGGGTTCAATTAATAATCTAGCAACGCCAAGTTTGTCTTCAGCCACTCCTGTTAATAACGATATTGATAATCAGTTAAGAAGCTCCTCCACACCTGATATTGGTGCCGATGAATTCTTTGTCGAAGATCTAGGAGTTAGTTCTGTTATTGTTCACGATACTGTTTGTATTAATTCAAATTCAAATGTTCAGATTTATATTAAAAATTATGGTTCGTATACATTTTCAGGCTCTGTGCCTATTTATTTTAAGTATTCGTCTGAACCTTTTATTAATGCTTCAACTTCAATTTCAAATCTAAATCCTAACGATAGTATTTTATATAGTTTTACTACATATATAAATCATACACAAGCAGGGCAAAACACTATAATTGCTGGAACAAATTTCAATAACGACATTAATATTAATAATGATGAATGTTCTGTTTATAAGATTTTTGTTAAAGATTTACCTTTAATAAATATTAGCAACGATACTATTATTTGTAATGGCGATAGTGTTATGCTTACTGTATCGGGCGGGCTTTTTTATAATTGGAGCAATGGTAATACTTCGGAACATTTTTTTGTAAAACCTAATAATGATACAATATACTATGTTACTGTTACTGATAATTATGCCTGTAATAATTATGACAGTGTTAAAATTGAATTACATAACTCACTTCCAGTTATTTCTGATTTCAGTATAAATACTAATGGCTTATTTGTTACTTTATCTAATAATTCTATTAATGCTGATAATTATCTATGGCTATTTGGAAATGGAAATACCGACACTTTAGCTAATCCGCCAACCTTTTTTTATCCCGACAGTGGCTCTTATGATATTACTTTATATTCATACAATACTTGCTATTCCGATTCTAATACTCAAAGCATTTATGTTAATAAAATTAATGAATACATCGATAATTTTAGCTTTTTAGTCTACCCTAATCCTGCAACAGATTATATTGAAATTGATTTTGAATCATTTAAAAATGATGATTTTGCAATTTTTATTAAAGCAGTTGATGGCTCAATAATTCAAAAATTATTTAAAGATAAAATTAATTCAAACTTAAAAATTGATGTTTCTGACTTATCTAAAGGTTATTATATAATTGAAGTAATTTCAGACACCTATATTGGTAAACAGGCATTCATTAAACTCTAGAATACTTAATAGCAAAACAATACTTGATGTTTTACATATTATCAAAATCATTTTTTAGAAAAGTTCAATTCATTTCTTCTTTTTTATTTATTTATATTATATTATTGCTAAACATTAATATTGTTATTGCACAAAACGATTCAAGCAATATTTCTACACCAATTCCAAAATATTTAACATTTGACGACAATTTTACAAAGCTGATGGAAGCTATTAACGATAGTGCATTAAATAACCTTTATTTTACTGATGATTCTTTAGCAAATTTTTTCCCAATTATTCCTATGTTTGAAAACTGGGACACCAATGGCTTATTTAAATATAAAGCTGATTTTTCGCATAAATGCGACACTACTATATTAGTATTAACATATAATTCGGCATACGGCTATGTGCATCCTGTAAATTCAACTAAAATTACTTCAACTTTTGGTTGGAGAAGACGAAGATATCATTATGGAATTGATATTGGACTTAACGTTGGCGATACAATAAAAAGTGCATTTGATGGAGTTGTCCGTATTACTCAATATCACAGAGGTTATGGCAATATTATTGTTGTACGGCATTTTAACGGACTTGAAACTACTTACGCTCATTTAAGCAAAATACTCGTAACCCAAAATCAAACTGTTACTGCTGGAACTACAATTGGCTTAGGAGGCTCAACAGGCAGGTCTACAGGTCCTCATCTTCATTTTGAACTCCGCTACAAAGGTGCAGCTTTTAATCCTTTCGATGTTATTGATTTTGAAAAACAAAAATTGATTTCTGATACACTCATACTAACTTCTGCTAATTTCAATTATTCGCGAATGCATTCAACACGTGGAGCTGTTAATCCAGGTGCAAATAGCAGAAACAACAATACTCAAAGCAGTTCAAAATATTATACTGTTAGAAAAGGCGATACTCTCGGAGCTATTGCATTAAGAAATCATACAACTGTTTCAAAACTTTGCAAACTCAATGGTATTAAATCTACTACTATTCTAAAAATTGGCAAAAAATTAAAAATACGATAAGTAACTATTTTTTACATACCAATTCGTTTAATTTTGAGATATAAATTATATCTATTAATTCGGATATAATCATTGCAGTTGCACCCCATATTTCATAACCATTTATTATATACGCAGGAGCATCAAATACATATTTACCTTGTTTATATATTGGAATCACTGATTTTGATTTATCATTCAATAAATCAGACAAACTTATTATCGAAATATCACTCACTTCATTTGCATCAGCAATAAATTCAGGCTTATTATCACAATAAGATACAATTGGATGAATTATGTACATGCTTGGTGGCACATATATTTGACTTAAAGTACCTATAATTTTAACATCATCAGGTTTAATTCCAACTTCTTCGTGTGCTTCCCTAATAGCAGTATCAATAATAGTTCTGTCATATTTTTCTCTTTTACCACCCGGAAAAGCAATTTGCCCACTATGCACTCCATCATATTCAGGACGCTTAATTATTACAGTCGAAATATTATCATCACTAACAAAAAACAGTATAAGTACAGCACTTTCCTTAACCTTGTTCTTGTCATAAGGCTGCTTTACATCAGTAGTTATATGAGCCGGCATCATTTTCTTATGTGATACATAACTTGGAAGATGCTTTTTCAACTCACCAGAAAGAACGTCAGTAAATATTTTAAAATTTTTATACATTATTAATAAATATGCTGCAAATATAATGACTTTATAATTTTATTTTGTAATTACCTATTGAAGTTCAATAGATATTATTTATATTTATTTTTATAAAAACAGGCAACGTGTTTTATTTATAATTGTCATAGTTTTTTTATTAATTTTGTCATCAGTTATTATAAAATTTAGTTTATCTCGTAATTATTATTTAAATGAGGCAAAAAAATTGCAATAAACTAATTTAGTAAGTGGTGTTTGGTATTATAAAAATAATTCAGACAATATACTTATTATTATATTTTTCAAGGCAAAAAACGTGATAATGTTGGATATATATAAAACTGTAACTCTCTTATAAGGTAAATTATAGAATAATTTGAACATGAACTATTTACAATTTTCTTTTTTTATTAAAAAAATTATTATTCTACTTTTTTTAATTCTGAATATTAACATTGTTAAAGGACAATTAATTGTAAACACAGGGCAATCGGCAGCTAATTTAGTACAAAATGTATTAGTTGGTAACGGCGTAACTGTTTCAAATGTTACATTTAATGGCTCTGCTAACGCTTTAGGAGAATTTTCAAACGGAAACTCAACTAATTTAGGTATCACAAACGGCATTATTTTATCGACAGGATATGCAAATGAAGCGGCAGGACAAGTAAGCTTTACTCCTAGCACAAGTTTTGTACTTGGCGGAGACCCTCAATTGCAAAACCTTATTACGCAAACAGTGTATGATGCCGCTGTCCTTCAATTTGATTTTATTCCTATTGCCGATACTTTGAAATTTAAATATGTATTTGGAAGTGATGAATATCCTGAATACGTAAACAATTATAATGATGTTTTTGGCTTTTTTATTACAGGCCCTAATCCGCTTGGTGGTGTTTACAGCAATAAAAATATTGCTCTTATACCCGGCACAACTTTGCCTGTTACAATTAATAACGTAAATAATGTAAATCCTTCTTACCCTCAGTATTATATTGATAATGAATCAATAAATGGAGCTACTATAACTTATGATGGATTTACTACTGTATTAACTGCCTGGGTGCTTGTTGAACCTTGCATGCAATATCATATTAAAATTGCTATTGGTGATGCAGGCGACCATGTTCTTGATTCTGGTGTTTTTCTCGAAGCTAATAGCTTTTCTAGTAATGCTGTAAATTTTACAACTTCATATACCTCTAACGTTGACCCCGACGCCGTTGAAGGCTGCAACGATGCCATTATTACTTTTAATATACCTACTAGCTCACCTAACGACCAATCTATTCATTTTACTATTAGCGGTACCGCTGTTAATGGTACTGATTATTTGCATATAGCCGACAGTATTGTTATTCCTGCAGGTCAAACCTCTGCTAATATTACTATTAGCCCAATTAATGATGGAAACACTGAACCTACTGAATCGGTTTTTCTTATTTTCCAATCAAGCCCCTGCGGTAACGATACTGTTAAAATTTTTATTAAAGATTATAATGTCTTAACCGGTAGCTTTGACAACCCTGTAATCTGTGGTACAGGTGCTGATATTCTTGATTTTAATTCTGCTTACGGGTTCCCACCAATTACTTATCAATGGAACACAGGCGAAACAACTTCATCAATTAACACTTCTACTAATGTGTCGACAAATTATATAATAACTGCTACTGATGCTTGTGGAACTTCGATAACTGATTCTGTTTTTGTTGATATTATTGACGCTACTTTATCTAAAAATGACATTTTGTGTTTTGGACAACAAAATGGAAACGCTACTGTTAATGTTAACATTGGTACTGCTCCCTATAATTATAATTGGAATACTACTCCTCAACAAAATGGCGTAACTGCCACAGGATTAGCCGCTGGTGATTATTCTGTTACAATTACCGATGCTCATAACTGCTCATTAGAAATACCTTTTTCAATAACCCAACCACCTCAACTTGCTCTTAACCTAATGTCTCAAGATGAAACCTGTCTTAATTCATGTAATGGACAAGCTTATGCAAATGTTAGCGGAGGCATTTTGCCTTACAGTTTTGTGTGGAGTTCCAATCCTCAACATACTACTGACAGTGCTATAAATATATGTAATGGAAATTATACCGTAACTATTACTGATTCAAATAATTGCGAAATTAGTCAGGATTTTACTATTTTAACAAATACACTAATAACTGCCGATTTTATTGCTTCAGCTTCTGAAGGCGTTGTTCCTTTGAATGTTGATTTTGTTTATACTGGTATCGGCGCTTCAACATGGCAATGGGATTTCGGAGACGGCAATACATCTTCTGACCAAAATCCATCTAATACTTTTACAGAAATGGGTATATTTAATGTTGTGCTCACTGTTAATAGCGGTGCCCCTGATTCTTGCACTCATTCATATTCTATGCTTTTAGAAACATTATTGCCTTCAAACGTTGAAATACCTAATGTTTTTACACCTAATGGCGATGGAACTAACGATTTATTTTATGTTGAAAATAAAGGACTAAAATCGGCATGTATGAAAATTTTTAATCGCTGGGGTAAATTAATCGCTAATTGGGAAAATGCTCAAGGAAGCTGGGATGGCAATATTAATGGTAACCCTGCTAGCTCTGGAACTTATTATTATATTTTTACTGCTCAAGGGTTCGATGATGTTGATTATAACATTAATGGCACTATTGAATTAATTCGCTGATTTCTTGGTAGCCAATAATTTTTTTATTACACTAAACAACTCATTTTCGTTAATTGGCTTAGTAATGTAATAATTCATCCCTGAATTTAAAACATTATTTTCATCTTCAGTAGTAGCATACCCTGTTATTGCAATTATTGGAGTATCAAAATTCGGATTAGTATTATCTTGTCTTATATTCTTTGCGGCTGTAAACCCATCCATTACAGGCATTTGACCATCCATAAGAATTACATCAAACTCAAAATGCTTGCTCTTATCTACTGCCTCAACACCCGTTGAAGCTAACTGAACCTCAAAACCTTCTTCACTTAATAATTCTTTTAAGTAAAACTGATTTAATTTATCATCCTCCGCTACCAAAATTTTTATATTTACTTTATCTATATTTTCTTCACATTTATCTATATTATCAACAATACTATAATATTTTTCTGATTCTCGTTCTGAAATTCTTAAAGGTAAATCAAAACTTATGTTTGTCCCTTTTCCTTTTGAACTTTCAGCCGAAATTGTGCCTCCCATAATATTAACATATCCTTTTACAATAGAAAGCCCAAGACCTGTACCTCTGTATTCTTTGCTTGGTGACTCGTCTAACTGACGAAACGATTCAAACATTTTGTCCAAATCATTCTTATCAATGCCTATTCCTGTATCGCTAACAACAAAATCAATAACTTCTATTTCCTGTGTTCTTTTTTTGCTTTTGACCGAAATGATTATACTTCCTGAATTAGTAAATTTAATAGCATTACTTATAAGATTTACAAATATCTGAAACAATTTATCAGAATCGGCACTATAGGTATCAGCAAGGTTTTTATCAATATCAAATAAAAGATCAAGTTTCTTCTTTTTTATATCTTTTAAAAACATATCATTCAATCTGCCCATCATTTCATTTAACGAAAAATACTTTAGTTTTAGCTCTATTTTTCCAGCTTCAATCTTTGAAAAATCAAGAACATCATTAACCAAGGCCATCAGATGCTGCGATGAGATGTTCAGACTTTCAACAAGTTTCATTTGGTCAATATTCAAATCAGTACGCTTAAGCAAACGCGATATGCCAATAATAACATTTAAGGGATTTCTGATTTCGTGGCTCATATTAGCCAAAAACTTTGATTTTTCTTTGCTTGCTGATTCGGCAGCTTCTCTTTTCTTTTTATCAGTTATATCAACTAAATAACCGTGCAGATGTGTAACATCGCCTTTGTTATTTTTAATTGTAGTAGTAAAATCGTTAACCCAACAATAAGTTCCATCCCTTCTTTTAAGGCGATATTCATGTTCATAAGAATTTACACCTTTAGCTACATAATCTTTAGTTTCAGCTAAAATTACAGACAAATCATCTTTATGAATTAAATCGTAAAACAAAGTATTATCCTGCAGAATTTCTATATCACTATACCCAATTAACCTTTCAACATTAGGAGAAACATACTCAATTGGATATTTATCGGCAAATTTCCATTTCATAACGACAGTAGGACCGCCAAAAAAAAGTTTCTTTTCATCTTTTAATGACAGCTCAACAAGTTTGCGGTCGGTTATATCTTTGGTATTAATTATACACCCTTTTACCTTCCCGTTTTCATCAAATAATGGAATACCTATATATAATAAATATACAGTTTTATTGAAAAATGATTTTGGCAGCTTAACCTCAATATTAAATGGAATACCCTGATACAACCTATAAAAATAGCTTTGAATACCCGATTGCATGAAAATTTCAAAATTCAGCAAATTTATTTCCCTTATTTTATGTACATCCGACGGCAAACCACCAAGCATTGTTATATAAGCATCGTTTATCTGAGTTATATATCCTTTTTCATCAGCCATTAATATACCTGTTGGGCTATTATTAAATATAGTTCTGAATTTTTCTTCACTATTTTTGAGTTCATTCTCTGCCTTTACGCGCTTTGTTATATCACGTGCAAACCCACAAATATATTCTATGTCATTATATTTATGATAAAAAGCACTAAACTCTTTATGAACTAACTCTCCACTTTTTCGCTTGTGTATTGTCCTATAACACGACGATTTTTCCGATTTTAAATCTATAATTATTTTATTTAACTTAGATTCGTTAATATTAATATCAATATCTGCTAAATTCAATTGAAGGATTTCGCAAAAACTATAACCAAGATTTTTCAATGCTGCAGGATTTACATAAACAAAACTGCCATCTATGTTTAATTGGTAAAATTCTTCGTTAGAATGTTCTACAATAAATTTAAAATTTGCTAAATCTTCGTTATATATATTATTTTTTTTTATCATAACTTTGTTTTTAAAATATATATTAAATATAAATATTTAATTTTTAATCATTATTAGTTTAATTTTTTACTATAAAATGAAATTTTAAACTAATTATTTAATTATGAATACATTAGACAAAATAACATTTTTTAGTACAATAATACAGCACAAATATAAGAAATATTTTAATATATTACTACTAAATAATAAATAAATAATATTATTTCGTTATAATTAAAGATATAATTATGATAATCAATATTTTAAAGATTTACATTTTTTCAGGGACATTAATTCCAAGCAACGACATAGATGCTTTAACAACATTAAGAGTTAAAAAAGCAAAAGCTAGCCTAAACAATTTCAACGCATTGTTCTCTTCTTTCAGTACAGGAACTTCCTGATAAAACTGATTAAATAATTTTGTAAGCTCGTATACATAATTAGCTATAACAGAAGGGTCTAGTTCTTCGGCTGCCTGAGCAATAATATTTTTAAAATCTCTGAGAGTTTTAATTAAGTTTTTTTCTGTTGTTGAAATATTAAAATTAATATCATTAATTTCTGGCTTTAAGCCAATTGTTTCAGCTTTGTTCAACAATGAATTGATACGGGCATAAGTATATTGTATAAAAGGACCTGTATTGCCATTAAAATCAATTGATTCGTCGGGATTAAACAACATATTCTTTTTAGGAGATACTTTTAATATAAAATATTTTAAAGCACCCAAGCCTATAGTATTATAAAGTTCATCTGATTTTTTCTCATCCATATCGTTATTTTTACCCAATTCAGATGTGATTTTTTTTGCGGTAATATACATTTCATCAATCAAATCGTCGGCATCTACAACCTTACCTTCGCGAGTTTTCATCTTACCTTCGGGCAATTCAACCATACCATAAGACAAATGAAATATTTTGTTATACCATTCAAAACCAAGTTTTTGTAATGCTTTTTTCAATACATCAAAATGATATATTTGCTCGTTGCCTACAACATAAATCATTTTTGAAGGTTTAAATTCATCATATCTCAATACCGCCGTTCCAATATCCTGAGTAATGTATACTGAAGTTCCATCAGCTCTCAACAGAATTTTTTTATCCAGCCCTTCTTCAGTAAAATCAGCCCAAACAGAACCGTCTTCTTCTTTTGATAATTTGCCATCCGATAATCCAGATAAAATTATTTGTTTTCCATATTTATAAATATCTGATTCATAATAAGTTTTATCAAAATTAATTCCAAGTCGCTTATATGTACTTTCAAAACCTGCAAAAACCCATGAATTCATTTTTTGCCATAATGCTATAATTTCTTTATTGCCTCCCTCCCATTTACGCAATATATCCTGAGCTTCAGTAATAAGAGGTGCTGTTTTTGCAGCTTCATCAGCAGTTAAACCTTTAGCAACTAATTCATTTATTTCTTGTTTATATTTATTTTCAAACAATACATAGTATTTCCCAACAAGTTTATCGCCTTTAACACCACAGCTTTCAGGAGTTTCTCCATTACCCCATTTCATATACCCAAGCATTGATTTGCATATATGAATGCCTCTATCGTTTATAAGATTTAATCTTTTAACAGTATTACCCGCACATTCGAGTATTTGTGACAATGACCAGCCAAGAAGATTATTTCTGATATGACCAAGATGCAAGGGTTTATTAGTGTTAGGCGAAGAAAATTCAAGCAATATAGGTAAATTATTCTTTTTAGGCAATGAAAAATTATTTCTGTAAAAATTATCTTTTAACCAGTTTATATAATATCTATCGGAAATACATATATTTAAAAAACCTTTAACTACCTCTATATCTTTTACTTCACTAGTATTGTTAATTAAATACTCACCTAATTTTTTTGCAGTATTATCGGGTGAATTTTTTGTAAGACTTAAAAAAGGGAAAACAACAAAAGTTATATCACCCTTAAACCCTGAATGAGTTTTTTGAAATTTAACTGCATCAGGAGCTACATCCACATCAAAACATTTTTTAAAAGCTTCGCTTAACTTCAACGAAATCGCATCTTCAATTATTTCCATATTACAATTACATTTATTATGCAAAAATACATTGTTTTTCTGAATTTATTGATTTTCAATAATTATATATAAATATATTTTTATTTATATACAAATAAGAGATGTTTATTTTTAATATACATTTATAAATCTAAAATCCTAATATATAACTCAAAAAAACACTATAAGAACCTACACAGTTCTTAAAAAAATATTCAACCTTTTTATTATATAATTAACAAAAATATTAATTTTGAAAAATTAAATGATTTTGTTGTTAATTTAGCATTTTTTAAAGAATAATTTTTCCAGTAAATATATAATTTAAAAATTATAGTAAATGTCAAAACAAACAATAAACAAAAAACAAAACCTTAAAAAATCAAGAACAAATAAGGAGAAAAAACCTTTTACGCTTAAGTTCGACAATTTTTTGAATAATAAATACATTCAATTACTGTTTATTATTATTATTTCTATTGTTTATGTAAATAATTATTCGGCTATTTTTGAAAAAAAATTAGATACTGGTGGCGACAATTTACATTATATTTCATTAGGTAAAGCTATAAGTGAGGGCAAGGGATTTACCAATATTATGGGATTTACTGAAGAACCTCATAAACACTTCCCGCCTGGTTACCCTGTTTTTATTGCAGGCTTAACTAAAATTTTCCCAAATAATTATATAGCATTTAAAATTATAAATGGCATTTTTCTTTACTTATCAATCATTTTTTTATTCTTTATATTTAAAAAAATTACTGATAATAATGTCATTCTTTCATTTATTGTTTGTTTGCTTTGCTGTGTACACCCCGATTTGCTTAAATGGGCTACAATTATAATGAGCGAAATGCTTTACATGTTCTTAACTGTTGCTGTTATTTTTATAGCCCACGAAATTTACGAAAGCAATATTCAGAAAAGAAATAAATGGCTCTTTTATTTTATCACTGCAATTATGGTGTTAATGATTAATTATATTTATTTCGTCAGAACTATGGGGCTTTCTATGATTTTATCTGTTATTCTTTGGTTTGCTATTATTAGCTTAACAGCTTTTATTACATTTAGAAAAAATAAATTATCGAATGAAAATGCTTCCCAAAATATTGAATTTAAAAAAATATTTCTTACAAGAATTTCAATTTTTATTATTATTATAGTTTCATTTTTGGCATCAAAACAAGCCTGGGATATTAGAAACAAAAGTGTCGGAAAAACTGAATTTGCTTACTCATCGCAGTTTACTAAAAAATTATACGGCGAAAAAATGTCTACAACTAAAGATTGGATAGACAGAATTAAAAGTAACTCTAAAAATTATCTGACTAAATGGGTACCAAATTCGATATTCTTTACAAAATTTGATATTAAAGGGCCTACCTCTAAATGGGAATGGATAAGAGGCATTTTGATATTATTAACTATGGTGTTTGGATTAATTAAACTTAAAAAATTGAGATGGTTAATTGCTTTTTATATTATGTGGACTATGACAGTACTTATTATATACCCCGAGCAATATGGCGGTAGTAGGTATTATATGGCAATTATTCCATTTTTTATTTTTCTTACCTTAAATGGCATTTCTGAACTTGTAGCTTTGCTGTGGCGTTTGTTCCCTTCTAAATACAAAGCTAATTTATGGCAAAAAATTACTATTTGTGCTATTGCTTTTATTTTTATGATGCCATCTTCAATTTCTGCTCAGAAAAATTTAAGAGAACTGAGCAAATTAAAATCTTGGAAAGATGCTAATTCCTTGCCTTTAAAAGAATATTTTGAAGCTATTGAATGGTGCAACATTCATTTGCCATCAAATGCTAGAGTTATGTGTCGCAAACCCGAATTATATTACATTTATTCAGGTTACAAACATGCTGAGGTATTCCCTCAATATGCTGAACCTGATACAGTTATAAGTATTTTCATTAAGAAAAAAGCTACTCATGTAATTCTTGATAATATGTATAGGCACGCTTATGTTACTGTTGCTCCAGCAATTGTTAAACATCCCGAAAAATTTAAACTTATTCATACTATTGGCGAGTTTAACAAAGAAGCTAAACGTAACGCTACTCTTATTTATGAATTTAACAATGAATGGGGCTACTATGGCGATAGAGTTGACGGAATAAAACAAGGAAAGGGCTACGAAATTTATCAGGATGGCAGAAAATATGTTGGGGAATTTGCTAATAATTTGCCTAACGGCTTTGGAGAATTCTTCGCTCCCAACGGGCAACTCCTTATTAAAGGAGTATGGAAAGACGGTAGCCTTATTAAACCTGAACCCTGATTTTATAATGCTATGATTAATTAATAAATAATATATATTAATCATTATTATTTTATTATAAACAAAAATTATATATATTTTTTTTTAAGTGAAAATATGAAACATAAAAATTATTTCATATTTTTATTAACAATTATCTTGTTTTTAAAAGAAAAAAAATTATTTTTGCAAAAAATTTAGGTATTATAAATCAAAAAGTCTAAACATGTATTGGACACTTGAATTAGCATCAAAGCTTGAAGATGCACCATGGCCTGCAACAAAAGAAGAATTAATTGATTATGCTGTGAGGTCGGGAGCTCCTATGGAGGTTATTGAAAACCTTAGAGAAATTGAAGACGAAGGTGATGTTTACGATAGCATTGAAGACATTTGGCCTGATTACCCTACTAAGGACGATTTTTTCTTTCACGAAGATGAGTATTAAGCAGGTAAAATAAAAACCTGCTTTTTTCTGTTAACTTTTTATACAAACAATATTATTATTTTCCATTTTTTAAACTATTTTTGTAAAAAATATCATTAATAGTACAAAATTTTATTATGCTTGATTTTATAAAACAATTATTCGGAAGTAAATCAGATAGAGATATTAAAGAAATTGAACCTGTTGTTGCCAAAATTAAGGAAACTTACGATATAATTTCAAAATTGTCGAACGACCAACTTCGTGCTAAAACTCTTGAGTTCAAAACTAAAATTAAAGAGTATATTGAAGATGAAGAACAAAAAATTGCCGAATTAAGGAATAATCTTGATACAAATTTTGATATAGATATTGACGAAAGAGAAAAATTGTATCAGGAAATTGATAAATTAGAAAAAGAAAGTTATAATAAATCGCAGGAAATTTTAAATGAAATACTTCCCGAAGCCTTTGCGGTAGTTAAAGAAACTGCTAAACGTTTTGTCGAAAATCAATTTATTGAAGTTACTGCTAACGATTATGACAAAGAACTTGCTACTTATAAGCCGAATGTTGAGATTAAAGGCGATAAAGCTTATTTTAAAAATCAATGGCTCGCAGGCGGCAATATGATTACCTGGGATATGGTGCATTACGATGTACAGCTCATTGGCGGTATTGTTCTACATCAAGGTAAAATTGCTGAAATGGCTACAGGCGAAGGTAAAACATTGGTAGCTACTTTGCCTGTTTACCTCAACGCCTTACCAGGCAAAGGTGTTCACGTGGTTACTGTTAACGATTACTTGGCCAGAAGAGACTCTGAGTGGATGGGCATGTTGTATGAATTTCACGGTCTAAAAGTTGATTGTATCGACAAACACGAACCTAATTCAGACGAAAGACGTAAGGCTTATATGGCCGATATTACTTTTGGAACTAATAACGAATTCGGTTTCGACTACCTACGCGATAATATGTCTACTAATATTGAAGAAATTGTACAGCGTAAACATAATTATGTTATTGTTGATGAAGTTGACTCCGTACTTATTGATGACGCTCGTACTCCTTTAATTATTTCGGGACCTACTCCTAAAGGCGATAAACAGGAATTTGACCAGCTTAAACCTATTGTTGTTAAACTTTATAACGCTCAGCGAAATCTCGTAACAAATATTTTGGCTGATGCAAAAAAAATGCTTAACGATAATAGTGGCGTTGATGAAAAAGAAAAAGAAGGTGCTAAACTATTATTTAGATCTTTCAGAGGATTACCTAAAAATAAAGCTCTTATCAAATTTCTTAGCGAACCAGGTATTAAATCTCTTCTTCAAAAAACTGAAGCCTTTTATATGCAGGAACAAAATAAACACATGCATATAATTGACGATGAATTGTTTTTTGTTATTGACGAAAAACAAAATACTATAGATTTAACCGAAAAAGGTATTGACCTTATTACTGAACAAACAGGCGACCCTAAATTTTATATTTTACCAGATATTGGCACAGAACTCGCTGAACTTGAAAAAAGTAATTTATCTGAAAGCGAAAAAATTGAAAGAAAAAATAATATCTTAAACGAATATTCTATTAAATCTGACCTCGTTCATACTATAAACCAACTACTAAAAGCCTATACTTTATTTGAAAATGATGTTGAATACGTTGTAATGGACAACAAAATAAAAATTGTTGATGAACAAACAGGACGTATTCTCGAAGGTAGAAGATATTCAGATGGATTACACCAAGCTATTGAAGCTAAGGAAAATGTTAAAGTGGAAGCTGCTACCCAAACTTATGCAACTATTACACTTCAGAATTATTTTAGAATGTACCATAAACTTGCTGGTATGACCGGTACTGCTGAAACTGAAGCTGGAGAGTTATGGGACATCTACAAACTTGATGTTGTTGTTATTCCTACTAATAAGCCTATTATTAGAGACGACAGAGAAGACTTGGTTTATAAAACAAAACGAGAAAAATTTAATGCTGTTATTCAGGAAATTTCAGATCTTGTTAAACAAGGCAGACCTGTTCTTGTTGGTACTACCTCTGTTGAAACTTCAGAACTGCTTAGTCGAATGCTTAAATTACGAAATATAAAGCATAATGTGCTTAATGCAAAATTACACGCTAAAGAAGCTCAAATTGTAGCTGAAGCTGGGTTACCTGGCAATGTAACTATTGCTACTAATATGGCAGGTAGAGGTACCGACATTAAATTAGGACCAGGCGTTAAAGACGCTGGCGGTTTGGCTATTATTGGCACCGAAAGGCACGAATCAAGACGTGTTGACCGACAGTTAAGAGGTCGTTCGGGTAGACAAGGCGACCCTGGTAGCTCTCAATTCTTTGTTTCTCTCGAAGATGATCTTATGAGACTGTTTGGTTCTGAAAGAATTGCTAAAGTTATGGACAGGCTTGGACTGAAAGATGGTGAAATGATTCAGCATTCAATGATTTCTAAATCTATTGAAAGAGCTCAGAAAAAAGTTGAAGAAAATAACTTTGGTATTCGCAAACGCCTTCTTGAATATGATGATGTTATGAATTCGCAACGCGAAGTTATTTATTCAAAAAGAAAACATGCTCTTTATGGCGACAGGCTTGCTATTGATATAGCCAACATGCTTTACGACGTTACTGAAGGGCTTGTTATTGAATACCAAGAAAGAAGAGACTTTGAAGGCTTTAGTTTTGAACTTATAAAATCACTGCATATTGATTGTCCTTTTACTGATAAAGATTTTTTTGCCGAAAATTATTCAGCGTTAACCGAAAATCTTTACGATAATATCTATAAAACATATAAACAAAAATCTGATTCTATCGCTGCTAAAGCATTCCCTATAATTCAAGATGTTTTTTTCCAAAGTGGTCATAAATTTGAAAATATTGCAATACCAATTTCTGATGGTAAAAAAACTATGAACGTAATTGCAAACCTTAAAAAAGCTGTTGATAACAACGGTAAAGAAGTTTCACTGGCTATAGAAAAAGGTATTACACTGGCTATAATCGACAATTCTTGGAAAGAGCATTTACGCGAAATGGACGACCTAAAACAATCGGTGCAAAATGCATCGTACGAACAAAAAGATCCTCTCGTAATTTATAAACTTGAGGCTTTTGATTTGTTTAAACAACTGGTTCAAAGAATTAATAAAGATATTGTTTCCTTCTTAATTAAAGCCAATTTGCCAATTCAGGATACACAGCATGTTCAGGAAGCTAAAGCTCCTAAAAGAACAGATATGAGCAAACTGAAAACAGGTAGAGATGATTTGTTGGAAAGTGGCAAACAGCAACCTTTCAGAACTTCACAACCTCAGGTAACTCAACCAATTAAAGCTGAAAAAAAGATTGGACGAAACGACCCTTGCCCTTGTGGTAGTGGCAAAAAATATAAACAATGTCACGGACGTGATGCTTAATTTTTTTATAGTTATTCAATTTCAGTAATTATAGCTTTTTGAATTTCTGAAAAATTAATTTTTTCGCCCGCATCAGCTCTTTGGGCAAATTCTATAAACTTTTTTGCCCTCTCAGAATCTGAATTTTTTTGATAAATTTCTGCAATTTTCAAATGGCTATAAATAAAGCTGGGGTCAATTGATAACGCAAAAATAAATTGATTAAAAGCCTCATGAACTTTACCTTCCAATAGATAAATATTGCCAATATTATGATAAGGCTGAGGATATATTTCAGCAATTTCAATAGCTTTTCTATAATATTTTTCAGCTTTTCTGTTTAAATTAT
>CAZDEU010000028.1:0-6256 GCA_964504265.1 uncultured Bacteroidales bacterium | reverse complement strand
AAATTTTTTGTATATGAATTTGAAAATGAAGTTAATCCTTTATAATCGGAAAAAGTAAAAACAGTAAATTTCAAAAATAAGTAAATGGAAACAATTATTAATACTGATAAAATATAAATCCAAATCCGTTTTTTATTGATTTCATTCTTATTCACAATATTATTCACAATAATTATAATTATAACGAGAGGCAAAAGCACTACCATATTTTCTTTAGTAAACAAAGCGAGAATAAAAAATATTATCGAAATTATTGTATTGTTAATATACAAATTATTGCTTTCTGTATTAAAACTTTTTAACATAAAAAATACACCTGACAACAAAAAACATAAGCTTAAAGGGTCGGCAAGCCCCGATATATAACTTACAGCCTCAGTTTGCACAGGATGCAACAAGAAAAAAAACGCTGCAATTAAAGCAGATACTTTACTAAACTTGAGTTTACTAGCAATTAAAAAAACAAAATACGCATTTAAAATATGTAAAATAATAGATATAAGATGGTAAGGCAATGAATATTCGCCCGAAAAATGATATAAAATAGCATATACAAATTGTTGATTAGGACGGTAAAAATTGCTCGGCATGCTTGCACCATCGGTTACACTTCTCGAATAAATCTTTTTTATATCTAAATTGTGAACATGTTTATTTTTTTGAATAAAATGCTCATCATCAAAAAACATTGGTCCATTTAATACATTACCATAAACAATTAAACCTGATAATAATAAAATTAATAAAATTCTGTAATTTTTGAAGCTAAACCAGTTTACAACCTTTTGAATCCCTTTTGATTTAACTTTTTGATTTTTAATTACTTTTATTGTATTTATTTTGTATTTTTGGCTCATCCCTTTTTTATAAAAATTTTATTGCAAAATAAAAAAATAAAACAGTTTATTATATTTGCGGTTAAATAATAATTATAATTATAATTTTACATAATTATTATCGTTAATAAAATTGTAAAAAAAAAAAAATCTTAATTTAATTTCAAATACTAATTTTTAAATAATTTTCGAAATAATTAAGAAAATGGTAAAGAAAATACCTTAAAAATTTAATAATGTAATTGATATGAATAAATACACATTTTTTTTAATTTCAATATTTTCTTTTTTTTCTTTTTGTTTGCAATCTCAAGAAACTTCCGAAACATATTTTGATGCAGGAAATAAATTATTGGGCAAAAAAAAATATACTGAATGTATTGAAATGTATAATAAAGCTATAGATATAAGTCCCCTAGAACCAGAATACTATGTTTATCGCGGACTTGCCAAATATTATCTACAAGATTATCAGGCAGCTATAACTGACTTCACAAGAACTATTGAAATACAGCCCGATTATGCCGAAGCATACAATTTGCGTGGTATTGCACGTGGCGATATTGGCGATAAAACTGGAGCTTGCGAAGATTGGTACAAAGCTTCTGATTTGGGGCTAAATTCTGTTATAAAACTTATTCAGGAATTTTGTCTTGAAGATTAATTGTTTTATCATAATTAATACATCTTTAATATGAATTTTAAAATATTTCTTATTCTACCTTTATTTTTTATTTTTAATATTGTTTTATCGCAAAATAATAGTACTTCTGTTAAAATTAGCGGTAAAATTTCAGAAAATTTATATTTTAAAAATATTTATATTGAAAAAATGGGAAAAAAAACTATCAAATTAGCTTCTTCCCCCATTGATGAACAAGGTAATTTTTCGCTTAACTTTAATGTTGAAAAAACAGCTTATCACAGATTAGTTCTTGGTAAAAAAGTTTACCAGTTGCTCGTTATAAGTCCAGGCGAAAAAATTGATATTAGCTTTAGTTTGAAAGATTTACAAAACAGTATGGTTTTATCAGGCTCGCCTGTATCAGAAATAATTGTTGAAACTCAAAAAATTGTAAATAATTTCAAAAAACGTACCGACAGCTTAGATATAATCTATAAAAAATATGTTACAGAACAAAATATTGACTCACTCAAATATGAACTTACCTTAAAAGCTCAAAAAATTGAAATTGAGAGAGTTAGCTTTTTGCATAATTTTATTCTCCAAAATAATACTTCATTAGCTGGTTTAATTTTTATTGAACAATTAAATCTCGAACAACATCTTAATACTTATGGTATTTTAGCTAAAGGTCTTTATGAAAAATATGCTGATGACGATTATGTAATTTCTTTTCACAATAAAGTTAGTGCAGCTCAAAGAACCGCCATAGGTTCTCCTGCTCCTGAAATTAATTTACCTTCACCTTCTGGCGAAAAAATTGCCTTGTCTTCTTTACTTGGTAATGTTGTTATAATTGATTTCTGGGCTTCGTGGTGTGGCCCTTGCAGACGCGAAAATCCTAATAAAGTAGCTATTTACAATAAATACAAAGATAAAGGCGTTGAATTTTATAGTGTTTCACTTGATAAAGACCGAAATGCGTGGATTGCAGCAATAGAAAACGATAAATTAACTTGGACGCATGTAAGCGATTTGAAATATTTTCAAAGTAAAGCTGCTGTTTTATATGGTGTTACTGCAGTTCCAACTATGTTTGTTATGAATAAAAAAGGGTTTCTCGCTGCAAAAGGCTTACGAGGGCAACAACTCGAAGCTAAAGTAATTGAGTTAATATCGCAGGGCAATTGATAATTGCCTACAATAAAGTTAATTTGTGTTTTGAATAATTTGATGTATAAACAATTATGTTTAATAGTATTTTTTTGCATTATTAATTTAGGATTTAATAATGTTTTTTCGCAAGAACTTACTCCTTCCGAAGGCTATTTCAGCTATCCTTTGCTACAACCACATTCTTTATCTGGTTCTTTTGGCGAACTAAGAAATAATCATTTTCATTCTGGTTTGGATTATTCGGGTCGAGGCAAAGAAGGCGGCAATATTTATGCAGTAGCCGACGGCTATGTTTCTAGAATTTTGGTCTCGCCAAGAGGCTACGGTAATGCTTTGTATATTACACACCCCAATGGATATGTTAGCGTTTACGCTCATTTAAAAGATTTTGCTGATACAATAAGTAAATTTATCAGATGGCAACAATATAAAGAAAAAACATTTTATATCAATTATTTCCCCAATAAATCGCATTTTATCGTAAAAAAAGGAGAAATTATAGGATATATGGGCAATACGGGTGGTTCTACAGGTCCTCATTTACATTTTGAAATAAGGGAAGAAATATCTGAACATGTTGTTAACCCTGCATTATTCGGATTTAAGGTTCACGACACAAAAGCTCCTGCAATACGAGCATTAAAAATTATTCCATTAGATAAGAATACATTAATTAATGGTAAAAATAAGCCTCTTAAAATAAATGTTAAACAAATAAATAACAGTTTCGAAGCTGCTTTACACGAAAAACTTATAATTTCTGGCAGAGTGGCTTTAGGAATTAATGTTTATGATTATAATAATACCAGCCATCTTAAAAATGGCATTTACAAACTTAGCCTTTATGTTGATTCATTGCTTTATTTTCAATATTTAATGGATAAATTTTCGTTCGACCAAACACGTTATATTAACGATTTAATAGATTACAAAACATACAAAACGAATAAAGAAAGATTTATTATGTCGAGCGTGTCGCTAGGTAATAAACTTAATATTTATAAAGTTCTTATTAATAATGGTATAATTTACATAAATGACGATAAACAACATAAATTTATATATAAAGCTGAAGATTATTCAGGTAATTCATCGTCAGTTGAACTAAAAATTCAGGGAGCAAAAATTGATACTTTAATTATTAATTCAGATACTTGCTCAAATTATTTCAGAATTTCAGATGCTTCTCATTTTAAAAATAATGATATAGAAATTGTAATACCCGAAAATTCTATATACAATGATATTTGTTTTCAATATAATAAGAAAAGTAAAAAATCATGGTCTTATTCAAATATTCATTCAGTTCATACATCTGATGTACCTTTGCACCATAATTTTAAATTATCAATATTTCCGAAAAATTTACCTCAGCATTTGAAACACAAAGCTGTTATAGTTTCTACTACCTCAAAAGGAAATATACACAGAGCATTTGAAAGCAAGTTTGAAAATGAAATGCTTACTGCCTATGTCTCTGAATTTGGCGATTACGCAATTGCAGTTGATACTATAGCTCCCAAAATTACTACTGTAAATTTTTATGATGGTAAAGATGTATCAAAACAAAAGAATATTTCTTTAAAGACTACTGATAATTTATCAGGTATACAATCGTATAACGCATATATGAATGATGAATGGATACTTATGGAATATGATCAAAAAAATAATTTGCTTTTTTATAAATTTGATGAGAACATTAGTGCAGGATTAAATAATTTTATGCTCGAAGTGATTGATAATGCTGATAATGTAGCTATTTATAAAGCAAATATTATTTTTTAATTATAAAAAATACAAGGTTTTTATTTAAATTATTTGTTAATTTGTAAGTTATTTTTCGATTTATGATAAAAAAAATTTTAAATATAATTTTTCTGTTTTATTTATTTGGTTTTCAGATTCTTGCGCAGGATGCTATTCCCGACAAACGCATAGTTTCTCGTTCCGAACGACGTTTCGATTATAAATTTGGTGTTATTAATGATACAGCCGGCGTATTAGTATCTGATCAATTTTATAACCTTGATGGTAAAATTGAAAATAAGATTCTATATTACGAAAATGGTATGGTTCATAAAATTATAAAATACAGATATGACCAAAACAAACTACCTATCGAAAAAGTTGAATATTTTTCAAATGGTAAAATAGCATCAAAAACAGTTAATTATCACGACTCCACTGGTTTTCTTGTAGCTTGCGATGAGTATTACCCTTCTGGCGATGTTTATAAACACCATAAATTTGTTAATGATACACTCGGAAATCCTGTAATACATGAAATATATTTTGCTAACGGGAATAAATTAAGCACAATTATTATTTCGTATAAATATGATATAGAAGGTAAAAAAATTGAAGAAATTACTTTTAACGAATTAGGTTTTTTGATTTCATTTTATACTTTTAAATATAATAAAGAAGGACTGCTTTCAGAGAAAAAACTTTACAATAATGTAAAAGAATCAATAAGTGTATTTCGATTTATATACAAATAATAAATTCATTTTCTCAACATATATTTATCTTACAGCACAAGCTAAAGTAGCAATGCTTATTTTAACATTTTCAGCACTTAGCAAAATCTGAGCGCAGGCTTCTATTGTAGCTCCGGTAGTCAATACATCATCAACAATTAAAAGATGCTGATTTTTGATGGCTTCAGCATTAGTAAGTGTAAAGACTTCGCTTACATTTTCCCATCTTTTGAATCTGGTTTTTTTAGTTTGAGTGGTTGTGGCAGTATTCCTTATTAAACTAGTTGTGTCTAATGGAATTTTCATACTTTCAGATAATCCTCGACCAATCATTTCACTTTGATTATAGCCTCTGTATCTTAATCGTTTAGGATGAAGAGGAACAGGAATAATTCGGTTAACTGTATTGAAATAAGGTGATTTAAGTAATTCGTAACCATAAGCCTTGCCTAACACAATTCCAATTTCTTTATTGCCTTTATATTTGAGGCAGTGCATTAAGTGTTGAACTTTACTTCCCTTACTAAAATAAAAAAAACTTGCTGCTGTTTCAATGTTGGCTCTCCCCCAAAACAGCCTACTAACAGGATTATCAGCCCGTAAATGAAAATTTGTACGTGGCAAAAGTAACCAACATTGTGTACAAATTTCATTTTCGTATTTAAAAAGAGAGTTGCCACAGCTTAAACATATTCGTGGCCATATTAAAGAAAAAAAATCCTGAAAATAATATTTAGCTTTCATCTGATTAATATATTTAATATAAGTAAATCATAAAAATATTAGTAGGCATAATTACCCTACTAAACAATTTAAAATATTTGTTCATTGCAAAATTAATATATTGAATCAAAATTAATAATAAAACAAAAATTTGTAAATAGCCATTTAGTAATAACGGCATTTAACATAGCAAATAAGCAGTAAGAATGATTAAAAAAGAAAATATGAGTCCACAACTCCAAAAAGTAACAAAACAAAAAACAATAATAGATTCGTATATTAAACAAGGGGATGCATCTCCTTGTTTATATAATTAATCAGAGTAATATTTTAAATTTTCTCAAATAAAGAGCTTTTCGGAGCAAGCTCAAATATTAAAAATTAGATTTTGTATATTATTAAGCCTTAGCTTT
>CAZDEU010000027.1:0-24148 GCA_964504265.1 uncultured Bacteroidales bacterium | reverse complement strand
TAACATTCTACTTTTAACTTTCAACTTTCAACTTTATAAACTCATGTATGTTATTATTTAACAAGGGGCTGCAGCCCCTTGTTGTTAACGATTTTGGATTGACAATTTTTATAGACGAATAAGATGTTTTTTCCTTTCAACATTTAACTTTTTACTTTATAAACTACCATACGGTCGCTCTTACGAATCTTTTGATATATTGATGAAAAATTCAGCGAAAATCTGTTGCATCTGTTTTATAAAAAGTTTATACAAAAAACATCTTACAATTTTTGAAATGCGAAGAAATATTTTCAGGAATTTTGTCTTCAAAAAATCCATAAACTGCAGAACCGCTACCACTTAATGAAGTATAAACAGCTCCATTGTCATATAAAATATTTTTAAATTCCTGAATATAGGGAAATAATGTTTTAAGAGCTTCTTCAAAATCGTTTTTTATTTGATATTTCCATTCGCCAACAGCAGTATTTTGTAATAAATATTTTAGCGAAGTTCTGTTTGCTTGGGGTTTAATCAACGAAAATGCTTTTGCAGTGCTAATGTGAACTTGGGGAATTACAATTAATATTTTAAGTGCTGGGAAATCAATATTGAGAGGTTCTAAAATTTCGCCACGACCTTGTGCAAAAGATACTTGCGGTTTTATAAAAAAAGGACAGTCGCTGCCAATCTGAAGAGCAAAACTTTTTAGATTTTTTTCTGATATATTTAAATTGAATATATTATTTAAAGCAAGCAAAGTAAAAGCTGCATCAGCAGAACCGCCACCTAATCCAGCACCTGCAGGAATATTTTTTTGCAAATATATATTAACAGGTTCAATATTATAATTTTTATTAATAATTTCCCATGCTTTAACGCATAAATCGTCATTAGCCTTACCAGGTATATTTATACCAGTTCGTGTAAACGAAAATTCGGCGTTTTTTGAAGGTATAATTTCGAGTACATCATTCAATTGAACAGGTAAAAAAACAGTTTCAATATCATGATAACTATCTTCTCTACGGGCTGTAATGTGTAATCCAATATTGATTTTTGCACAAGGAAAACTAATCATATTAAAAATTTTAGCAAAAATAGTATTTTTAAAAAACGCATAGTACTTCACAATAAATTTTAACCAAAAATCTTTTTTAACAAAAAAAATATATTAACTTTGGGAAAAATGTAATAAAACCTATGGAATTGTTAAAACAATATCTAATTTCAAATAAAGTTACAGAAAGTAAGCTGCATTCCGAAACTCATGATGCTGAAAACCGATTGTTGCCACAAAGAAATTTATTTGTTAAACTACGACAATATGCAAATAAATTTATTGACAATGGTGAACAACCTCGCCTTATAGCACTTGCGGGGTTGCGTGGCGTAGGAAAAACAACATTAATGTGGCAAACAGCTAAGCATATTTTTGAAAATAAAACGCATGAAATATATTTTATTAATGTAGATGATTTAAACCGCTTAGGGTACAGATTATATGATGCTTTTAATGTATTAGAAAATAATATTTTGCAAAAACCCTTTCACGAACTTCAAAATTCAATAGTTTTTTTAATTGACGAGGTTCATGAAGCAGAAAATTGGGATAAAGACCTTAAAATATTATATGAACGTTGCAAAAAATCGTTTATATTATGTACTGGCAGCTCTGCTTTATTGTTACACCAAAGTCCAGACTTGGCATCACGTTTATCACTTATCAGATTATATCCGTTCCGTTTTACTGAATTTATCCAATCAAAAAGTTGGATGGATAAAAGTATGATACAAATATTTCCTCAGAAAGGTTTGGAAAGTAAGCTAAAACAAATATTATTTTATTCAGAAAACATTGATATACTTAAACAAGGGCTTGAACATAATAAAACATCAATTCATCAATATTTTCAAAAAATTAATGATTCTTATCACAACACTTCAATTAATGAATTAATAAACGAATATATAAGCTATCACAATATAGCCCGTTTTTTATATATTAAAAACAAGCCACTCATTAATGACCGTATTGTTGCTCTTTTTGAAAGAATACTGTTTAAAGATATTCCTGTTTTCACAAAAATTGAACAACCCGACATTGAATTAATGTTTCGTTTGTTGCTTAGATTAGCATTAAGTGAAGAAATTAACACAGAAAAATTAGCAAGTTCCATTGGTTGCAGACAACAAAAAGTTGAAAATTTTATTGAAACATTACACAAAGCCGAGATATTAAATGTACTAAATCCTTATGGAAGTACAAAAATTAAAACCGGGCATTATAAAAAACCTTTTTTTATGTCACCTTCGTTGCGTAGAGCATTATATCAGAGAGTGTACGGCGAAAATGTTGAAGAAAAGTTAAGAGCAAAATTATTGGAAGATATTGTTGCAATGTATTTGAGGAGATTAGTGCAAGAACAGGGATTATTGAGTTTTGGCGTATCTGATAATAGCGTATCGCCCGATTTTATTATAGAAACGTTAGAATCGCCTATTGTTTTGGAAGTTGGAATGAAAAAGACCTCAACAAAACAAATTGCAAAATACCAAGTACAAAAACGTTATGGAATCATAATTAATGCAACAAGCAACGAATGTTCAATAAAAAATAATACTTTAAATATACCATTAAGCTGGTTTTTATTGTTATAAATATTAAACAAAGCATTTTTTCAAAAATTAATTATGCTCATAATTTAAACATTACTATTATTGTAAAAAACATAATTATCAATTAATATATGGCGCTGTTAAATTCAGTAATTTCGTGGCTTATAAAAAAACGTATTCATCAAATTGAACTGTTTAAGAAATACCCTCACGAAGTGCAGGGCGAATTGTTTAAAAAACTTATTCTGTCGGCAAAAGATACTGAATGGGGTATAAAATACGATTATAAAAGCATAAATACACCCAATGATTTTAAAAACAGAATACCAATTAATGATTACGACTCATTAAAACCGTATATTGATAGACAAATGACAGGAGAGCAAAACATTTTATGGGCAACCGAAATTAAATGGTTTGCAAAATCATCAGGTACTACAAACGATAAAAGCAAATTTATTCCTGTTAGCTATGAAGCTCTCGAAGACTGTCATATTAAAGGAGGCAAAGACTTGCTGTCAATTTACTGCAATAATTATCCTGATGCTTTGATTTTTGACGGAAGAACAGTAGCCATCGGTGGGAGTCACAGAATATCGGAAGTTAACAGCGAAGCATACTATGGTGATTTGTCGGCTATAATAATGCAAAATCTCCCCTTTTGGGCTGAATTTAAGAGAATACCTAATTTAACTATAGCACTGATGGACGAGTGGGAAAGCAAAATAGATATGATAGCCAATGCGTCTGTAAACTCAAATGTAACTTGTATTACCGGCGTACCTTCTTGGTCATTAGTGCTATTAAGAAAACTTTTAGAAATAACAGGCAAAAATAACATTTCTGAAATATGGCCTAATCTTGAAGTCTTTTTTCACGGAGGTGTTAATTTTGCACCATACAAAGACCAATTCAAAACCTTGATATCATCGGAGCGAATGAGATATGTCGACAACTACAATGCGTCTGAAGGGTTTTTCGGGATTCAAGATCAAACAGATTCAGAAGACTTATTATTAATGTTAGATTACGGCATATATTATGAATTTATTCCTTTAGATAAACTAAATACCGACGCACCCGAAGCATTTTCGCTTTGTGATGTTAAAACTGATGTTAATTACGCTATGATAATATCGACAAATGCTGGTTTATGGCGTTATATGATTGGCGATACAGTTAAATTTACTTCTGTTAATCCCTATAGAATTAGAATTACTGGTAGAACAAGAAATTTTATTAATGCAGTTGGCGAAGAACTTATTGTTGAAAATGCCGATAAAGCAATTACTATGGCTTGCGAAAAATCTGGTGCCATAATTAATGAATACACAGCCGCTCCTGTTTACTTTGGCAATAATAATAATGCCGCTCACGAATGGTATATTGAATTTGAAAAACTACCTGAAAATATTGACTTTTTTACTGAAATTTTTGATAATGCCCTTAAAAGTCTAAATTCTGACTACGAAGCTAAAAGATATCACGACTTAGTTTTAGATAAACCACAAATTAAATCGCTACCTAAAGGTACTTTTTATAAATGGCTGAAAGCAAAAGGAAAATTAGGCGGTCAAAATAAAGTTCCACGTTTGTCGAACGACAGAAAAATTATTGAAGAAATATGCAATATAGTTGTTTGATCATGTTATTTTAATTTAATAAACATTAGTAGTAATGCGTGTTTTAATATTATCTTTTCTTTCTATCCTATTGATGTGTAACATTAAAATTGATGCACAACAATCAGATTTTGCTTTGCTGCTGAAAATCGAAGCCAATGCTGCATTGTTTACCACTGATATTCTTGGTAATATATATGTTGTAAATGAAAATATAATTACAAAATACAATAAAAATGGCAAAAAACTATCATCGTGGTCGTCTGTTAATAATGGCATAATTACTTCGATTGATGCTTCAGACCCAATGAAAATTTTAGTACATTTTGGCGAATTTGGCGTTATAACATTGTTAGATAATACGTTAAGCCCAATATCTGCATCTGTCTCACTCAGCGAATTAGGTTATATACCCCCACTTAATGTTTGCAGTGCCAGTGAAGGTGGTTTCTGGATTTTTGATAAGTCAGAAGCCCAATTACATCAATACTCAAGCAACCTAAAAACTATTATTAAAAGCCCTGAAATCAGATTTAACAATTACTTATTACCCGAACCATCTTTTATGCTTGAGCATAATAATAATATTTACATCAGCGATACTGCAAAAGGCGTAATTATTACCGACAAATACGGTACTGTTATAAGAACTCTACCCTTTACTAATATCAAAAAATTTCATTGCTACAATAATAATTTTATTTATTGTGAAAATAATAATATTGTTTTTTTTAATATTAATACCCTAAAAAAGACTATTTTGTCTATACCTTTTTCTAATTTTTACGAAGTAAAAACTGATAACAACAGAATTTATATACTTAATAACAAGGGAGTTAATGTTTATAAATTGCTTTTTTAAGATTTAGTTAAAAAAAATTTTTTCAACAACTTTTTAACAATAGTTTTTATTACGATACATTTTATTTTAATTTGTAATATTATTAAAAAATTAAAAATATGCATATAGCTATAGCAGGAAACATCGGCTCTGGTAAAACAACCGTAACAACATTATTAGCCAAACAGTATGGTTGGGAACCTCATTTTGAAGACGTTGACACTAATCCTTATCTTACTAATTTTTATGAAGATATGCAAAGATGGTCATTTAATCTACAAATTTACTTTCTTAATAGTAGATTTCGTCAAATAATCAATTTTAGAAGAAGCGGTAAAGACATTGTTCAAGACCGAACTATTTATGAAGATGCACACATTTTTGCTCCCAACCTTCATGCTATGGGACTTATGACTTCGCGAGATTTTGATAATTATTCAAAATTATTTGAACTTATGAGTTCTTTTATTCAGCCACCCGATTTGCTAATATATCTTAGAGCTGAAGTACCTACTTTAGTTAATCAGATACAAAAAAGAGGTAGAGATTACGAAGAAAGCATAAGGTTAGACTACCTTAAACGACTTAATGAAAGGTATGAAGCATGGATATCAACTTATAACCTTGGCAAATTACTAATTATTGACGTTGATAACAGAAACTTTGCCGAAAAACCCGAAGATTTTGAATTGCTTATCAATAAAATTAATGCCGATTTGTTCGGACTTTTTTGATTTGTTTAAACGCAAATGACGCAAAGATTTTTAAAAGAAAAACAAGTGCTACTTTTGCGATTTTAGCAGTATATTTTTATTGTACAAAGACTAAAAGCCATATTTTGAATACATAATTATTATCAACATATTTTTTCACTTTAAAAGAACTTCAAATAAACATTTAACTAAAAATTGAAAAATTAACAAAATGAAAGCCATTGGAATTATACCTGCACGTTATGCTTCAACACGTTTTCCGGGCAAACCTCTTGCAATTATTAACAAGAAAAGCATGATTGAAAGAGTTTATATGCAAGCATCAAAAGCTAAATCATTACAAAAAATAGTTGTTGCAACCGATAACAACAAAATTTATGAACATGTTAAAAGTTTTGGTGGCGAAGTAATAATGACTTCTGAAGATGTTAACAATGGAACTGAAAGATGTTTAGCCGCTCTTAATATTTTAGAAAAACACGATAAAAATGCTTATTTTAATATCGTAATAAATATTCAAGGCGATGAACCTTTCATTAATCCCGAAGAAATAAATACTCTTGTTAACTGCTTTAATGATAAAACTGTTGAAATTGCTACTTTAATTAAAGATATTACTAATTCAGACGATATCTTCAATCCAACTATTATGAAAGTAGTTACCGATATTAATAATTATGCCCTTTACTTTAGCCGTTCGCCAATACCTTATATTAGAAATGCTAAAAATGAAGAATGGGTCAGCAAGCATACATTTTATAAACATATTGGCATTTACGCATTTAGAAATGAAATTCTGAAAACTGTAACCAAACTGCCTGCTTCTACGTTAGAAACTGCCGAATCGCTTGAGCAACTCAGATGGCTACAAAACGGATATAAAATTAAAACCGATTTTGCCAAACATGATAGTTATTCAATTGATACACCTGAAGATTTAAAAAAAGTTGAATATTTTTTTAAATAAAATGAATATTTTTTTGTATTTTCGCTTTAATTATGGATATTGTAAAATATATAAATAAGCTTCTGCTAAAGCATAATTGTGTAATAGTGCCTGGATTAGGCGGATTTGTAGCTAATTACATTTCTGCTAAAATTCATCCTATTAATCATACTTTTTCTCCACCTTCAAAAGAAATTGTTTTTAACGCAGGTTTGAAGTATAATGACGCACTACTGGCATCTTATATTGCCGATGAATTAAATATTAATTATTCATCCGCCTTAGAATTTATTGAAATACAGGTTAATCAACTTTATAAACAGCTTGTTAAACAAAAACAAATTGAATTACCTGAACTTGGCTTATTATCAATTGATAATCACGGAAATATATCATTTAAAACTGAAAACAATTATTCATTTTTTGCAGGTTCGTTTGGTCTTGACGAATTTGTTTCGCCTCCTGTAATTAGACCAAGTATAACAAAGCATATAACTAATACTATTCAAAAAGAAAAAACAAAACCTCAAAAAATACGCAAACTTAATGCAAATTTGAGATGGACTGCCGCTGCAATTATCCCTCTGCTTGCTGTTATTACCTGGGCATCATTTAATATTGATTTTGTAAAATCTTTTAATACTGGTAATTCTGAATTGCTTTCTTTTTTGTTTACTAATACAAAATCTAAAGATATAAAAACGGAAAAATTAGACAAAGCAATTAATACTAACGACATGGTATATATATATGATTTCAGTAAATATATTCCTGTTGAAGAAGATGATGATGAAATTAATTTTCCATTTTCTGTTGTAATTAATAATGATGAATTATTAACTGATGAAGAAAATATTAATGATACCACCGAAAACATAGCTTTTAATAATATAGCAACAAATCAAAAAAATTATTACATTATTGGAAATTGCTTTAAATCGCTTACAAATGCAAATACTTATGTTGCTCAACTCATAGGGAAAGGATATGCAGATGCTTCCATTGCAGGTGTATCACCAAGTGGCTTACACAGAGTGAGTTTTGCTACATACCATTCGCTCGAAGAAGCTGAAAAAGCTATGAATAACATACGCAATACTGACCAAAAAGACGCATGGCTACTAGAAGAATAATAAACTTTTTTGTTTAACTTAAATTTAATTAACGTTGGCTAAACGTAAATTAAAACATTTTGCAGAAAACCTCACCTTTCCGCATTTTTTTCAACCTACTACTGATGAACTTATTAGTGGTTACTATCTTAAAGGGAATTGGAGAAAATTATTTTTTAAAAATGAAAATCCTATTATTCTTGAAATTGGTTGTGGAAAAGGAGAGTATACAGTTGGACTGGCACAGCACAATGCCAATAAAAATTATATTGGTATTGATATAAAAGGTGCAAGGATGTGGAATGGAGCATCAAAAGCTTTAAAAGAAAAATTGAATAATACCGCTTTTTTAAGAACAAAAGCCGATTTATTGAATTATTCTTTCGATAAAGATGAAATTGACGAAATTTGGCTTACCTTCCCCGATCCTCAGTTACGCAACTCAAAACAAAACAAAAGACTTACCTCTCAAAAATTTTTGAGTCTTTATTCAAAATTTTTAAAAAAAAATGCTGTTATACATCTCAAAACAGATAATTTAACATTGTTTAAATATACCCTCGATGTTATTGAAGAGCATAAGCATAATCTTATTTATGCAAGTTTTGATTTATATTCTGAAGCATCGTTTATTGAAGCCAGACAAATTAAAACTTATTACGAAAATATGTTCACTGAACAAGGTTTGAGTATATGTTATTTGAAATTTACTTTAAATAATGCCTGAAAAAAAATCAGATAATAACAATTTTTTTGAGAATGTTTATAGTATAGCACGCTTAATTCCTTATGGAAAAGTTACCACCTACGGTGCTATAGCTAAATATCTTGGTTCAGCACGCTCGGCAAGAATGGTAGGTTGGGCTATGAACAACAGCCATTCGCTTAAAGAACCTGTACCTGCACACAGAGTTGTTAACCGAAACGGTATGCTTACAGGTAAAAGGCATTTCGATGGCAACAATATTATGAAAGAACTACTCGAAAGCGAAGGTATTGAAATTATAAATGACAAAATATGTAATTTTGATAAATATTTTTGGGAACCAACTAATATAGAAATTTGATATATAATAACTTTATTAATAATTATAATTGATAAAACTGCCATAATTGATAGCGAGTCTAACACATAAAATAAAATTTCAGAACTTCAAACTTGAAACAACTAACATTGTTGCCAGTTAATTTTTTATTAGTTACAAAAGCAATAAGGCACTTAGATACAAACAAAAACATACAATAACAAACATTTAAACCTGAGAAACTTTATGTTGAGGTCGGAGCAAATCAATAATAGTTTTAACAGGATTAAAAGTTTCGATAGGTACTTCAACAAAAACAGTAATCCATTCAGCCATAGCACCATTCCATAGACCAGGCAACTCCATAGCTTTCAATTTTCTTCCATCATTAGATTTAACAGAAATAAAACCAGTATGATAATCAACAAATTTCTTTAAATTAAAAGGAATTCCTTTATAATCAATAAGGCTGCAAACAATATCAACAGGGTTAAAATGAGAAGCAGTTTTAAAAATATCGGCCTGTATCTTATTTTTCATATCAACTTGAGAAGCCTCAACAATTTGCAAAGTAATTTCTCCCCTACTATCTTTAATCCAGAAAGGACCACCACCGGGTTCACCTTGATTTTTAACCATACCACAAATTCTAACAGGACGATTTAAACGTCTGTTCAAGAATTCACTTTTAGCAACAATAGGCCAATCTTTAAAACCATCAGGAATTTTAATCTGAAGATTTGCCTGAGCAAAAGAAGCAATAGTCATATAGTCATCATCAGTCAAGCTATCGCTGCTAAGTTTTTCGAGATACTGATAAATCAAATTTCTCAAATATAAAAGATAACCTGCTAAAGCTTTTTTATATAAAACAGTAGTATCAATAAGACTATCGTGAACAACATTATCAATATTTTTAATAAAAACAATATCGCCTTCAATATCATTCAAATTTTCTAGCAAAGCGCCATGCCCGCCGGGTCTAAAAAGCAACCTTCCATCACTTTCTCTGAAAGGATTATTATCCATATCAACAGCAATAGTGTCGGTATTAGATTTTTGAATAGAAAAATCAATATTTATCTTAATATTAAACAAATTAGCATAACGAACCGACAGATATGTAGCATGCTCTTTAAATTTTTCTAAATGCTCTTCAGAAACAGTAAAATGGAGATAAGCGTTACTATCAGCATTAACAGCATATTTGGTAGCTTCAACAATATGCTCTTCAACCGAAGTGCGCGAATAATTACCATATTTATGAAATTTGACCAAACCTTTAGGTAACTTTCCGTAGCTTAAGCCTTTATCACTTAATAAATAATTAATAACAAGAGCAATTTTACCATCTCCAATACATTTAAAAACATCAATATTATCACGTAGCATTGAATTCTTAAGGTCATCAAAAAAAGCAAATTCATAAATATTTTCAATAAAATTCAAAAGTTTGTCGGAAGCTGATGCGGAATTAAAAACATCATTTTCGACAGAATTAACATTAGCAAGGTATTCATAAAGGTCTTTGAACATACGTGTTGCAGCACCCGAAGCAGGAACAAATTTCTGAATCTTGCAGTTTTTATGGTTATCATCGAAAAAAAGTGAATTTTGTTTTACTTCATCATCCGACATAAGAAGAATACCTTTACCAGGTAAAGCAGGTTCAACAAGCTCGGCATAAGGAAAACCATTACGAAAATCCACTAATTGTTTTTCAATATCAGATATCTCGAAATTATGTTCTTTTATCTGCTGGTAATCTTTTTCTGATAATTCCATATATATTAATCTTTAAAATTTATATTTATTAAAATGCAAACTTAATAAAAAGCTAAAACAATAATTATAATTTAATAAATTTTAACATTTTGAAATTATAATCAAAAAACAAATTAATATTATAAACACTAACATAAAAGTGATTAATATCAATAATATTAATATTAATAAATCTATCAAGTAACATGCATTTTTTTATGCATAGAAAAATTAAATTTAAAATAAAAAAATTTAATGTTAAAATAAAAAAATATTTAATTTGTCTACAAAAAATCATTAAACGCTAATTATATCAAACGACTTCCCTTCTATTTAGGTGCTTTATACAAAAGATATAATCCCAAAACAATAAAAACAAAATTTGGTATCCAAACAGCAATATATGCAGGCAAATTGCCATTAGTTGCAAATGTAGATGATATTTGCATAAACAAAATAAAAGCAAAACTAATTGTAAGACCAGTTCCAAGATGAACTCCAATACCACCTCTTACTTTACGACTCGAAAGAGAAACGCCAATTAAAGTAAGTACAATAGTTGCAAAAGGGAAAGCAATTCTTTTATGTTTTTCAACTTCATAAAATTCAACATTTTCGTTCCCTTTCAGACGTTCTTTATCAATAAATTGCCTCAGTTCCATATATCCCATCATATCAACATTTTTAACTTTAGCAGAAAAGTCCTCAGGAGTAAGTTTTAATAGGGTGTCTAAGCGATATCCTCTTCTTATTTTTTCATTAAATCCGTCAATTTCTCTTATAAAATAATTATTTATCTGCCATTTATTTGTAATAGTATCATAATTTATATAATCGGCAGTAAGTTTCCATGTTAGCCCAGTATTTTCAATTTTTTCGAGAGTAAAAAAATAGCCAGTTTGTGTAGTATGGTGAAAACTTTTAATAAAAGCAAAAGTGCCAGGTTCAATCTGAACGTGAAAATCCTGTTGAGTTTCAGTACTTCTGGATCTGACATATACCTTTTCAAAAGCTAATCGTTTAGCATTTGCAGGCGGAATAATAAAGTTTGCCAGCACAAAAGATAACAAAGCTAGAACAATTGCTGAAAACAAGTATGGCATTAGGAAACGTTTAAAATTGATCCCGCTTGTAAGCATTGCAGTTATTTCGGTTCGGTAAGCCATTCGTGAAGTAAAAAAAACTACTGCAATAAAAGTAAATAATGGGCTAAAAAGATTAATAAAATAAGGTATAAAATTAAGGTAATAATTGAAAATAATTTCTTTTAAAGGGGCTGAACGTTCGATAAAATCATCAATTTTTTCAGATATATCAAATATTACAACAATAATAATAATCATTGCAATAGCAAAAAAGAAAGTACCTAAGAATTTTTTTACAATGTATATATCTAACTTCTTCATTATTAATATTATAATCGTTGAGATATTTTATTTATCATAATATTTTTCCAATTAGTAAACGTTCCTTGTTTTATATTATTTCGGGCTTCGTTCATAAGCCACAAATAAAAGGCAAGATTATGTGCAGTAGCAATAATAGGTCCCAGCATTTCGCCAGCGACAAACAAATGCCTTACAAAAGCCTTTGTATAATTATTATCAACTTTAGAAGTTCCGTTTTTGTCTAAAACTGAAAAATCGGTTTTCCATTTTTCATTTTTAATGTTAATAATTCCTTCGGATGTAAATAACATTCCGTTTCTACCATTACGAGTAGGCATTACGCAGTCGAACATATCAACGCCAAGCGAAATACATTCAAGAATATTAGCAGGAGTACCAACTCCCATTAAGTATCGGGGTTTATCAGCCGGAAGGATATTACAAACTAATTCGGTCATTTCGTACATTTCTTGGTGTGGTTCACCAACCGAAAGCCCGCCAATTGCATTACCGTCGCGGTTAAGCGAAGCAATATATTCAGCCGATTTAATTCTTAAATCGCGGTAAGTACTACCTTGTACAATAGGGAAAAGAGCCTGAGAATAATCATAAACAGATTTAGTGTTATCGAAATGATTAATACATCTGTCTAACCATTTATGAGTTATGTCGAGTGATTTTGAAGCATAGTTATAATCGCATGGATAAGGAGTACACTCATCGAACGCCATAATAATGTCAGCACCAATAATACGTTGAATATCCATAACAATTTCTGGGGTAAACAAGTGCTTTGAGCCGTCGATATGAGAGCGGAAAACAACACCATCTTCAGAAATTTTGCGGTTAGCCGATAATGAATAAACCTGATATCCACCACTATCGGTTAAAACAGGCAGTTCCCACCCGTTAAATTTATGAATACCACCAGCTTGTCTTAAAACTTCGCAACCTGGTCTTAAATAAAGGTGGTATGTGTTAGAAAGCATTATGCTAGCTTTACAGTCGTTAAGTAAATCGTCAACATGTATTGATTTAACAGCTCCAATAGTACCGACAGGCATAAAAAAAGGGGTTTCAATAATGCCATGGTCAGTAGTAAGTTTTCCGTAGCGTGCCGAGCTTTTAGTGTCTTTATTTAATAATTTAAAATTCATTAAAATTTTATAGTATTTGAATTGTTTTATAACAGTTACTTAAAAAATGTTATTTAAATTTTTTTAACAACAATATTAAATTAATAATGTGCAAAATAAACAGAATCAAGATATTATGATTTTTAAAATTTTTGTTAATAATTTTTAGTGTTTAAAATTTTTCAAAGATACTTTTTATTAGCATAGAATAAATAACTTTGCTGTCGTTTATAAATATATAATTTTACTGTGTTTGTTGATTTATCTGTTTTTCAGATTGTTTTATTTGTATTTTCATTATTATCGTTGCTGGTAATATTAATATATTATTGGGTAGTGTTTGGGCGTTTAGCTTTTTATAAACCAAAGAACACCAGCTCAGAATTACGGGCTATATCGGTAGTAGTAAGTGCTCGCAACGAATATCTTAATCTTAAAGCTAATCTGCCATATTTGCTTGAGCAAGATTATCCTCAGTTTGAAATAGTGGTTGTAGATGATTGTTCAGATGATGATACTCCCTATTTGCTGAAGAAAATGGCAGAAGAAAATCCTTTGCTTAAAGTAGTAACATTATCAAGTACTAAGAATTTCTTTAAAGGGAAAAAATTTCCTTTGTCTATTGGCATAAAATCGGCTAAATATGAATATATATTGCTTACCGATGCTGATTGCAAGCCTGTTTCACGCACTTGGATACGAGAAATGCAGGCTGGTTTTTGCGACAACAAACAAATTGTCTTAGGATTCGGATCTTATAAAAAAGAAAAAGGATTATTGAACTATTTAATCAGATTTGAAACATTTTATACAGCACTTCAATATATGTCGTTTTCGCTATGTGGTATGACTTATATGGGGGTTGGAAGAAATCTGGCATATAAACGTTCATTGTTTTTTGAAGAAAAAGGATTTACGCGACATTATCATATAGCCTCAGGCGATGATGATTTATTTGTTAATAAGGCTGCTCAAAAAGTGAAATCTAATATAATAATTTCACATGATAGCTTTACTGAAAGTTTAGCTAAATCTACATTTAGCGAATGGTTATCGCAAAAAAGGAGGCATTTGACTACAGGAAAGTATTACAAGAATAAACATAAGTTATTTCTGGCACTTTTGCCTGCTATGCTGTTGCTTTTTTATTTTTCTTTAACAGCTTTGTTTATAAGTTATGATAATATTATTTTACCAGTTTCGTTATTACTATTAAAAATAATAAGTCAGTTGATTATTTATAAAAAATGTATGCAAAAGTTAGGTCAAAAGAATTTCTTATTAATTTCGTTTTTTTTAGAAATCTTTATTTTGTTGTTTATTCCTTTTATAACATTAACTAATATAATTAAGCAACCTGAGCAATGGAGGTAAATCCTAATTTAACAGATAAAGCATTACGCGACTACAAGTTAGTTCAACAGGCTGTTGCTAACAGCGACCAGCGCGCTTATGCTGAATTGTTGAATAATTACCGCGACTCTCTTTATTTTATGCTGCTAAAAATGACCAACGACCCCGATGACGCTGATGACTTAACTATTGAAGCCTTTGGCAAAGCATTTAAAAATTTACATCAATATACCCCCGATTACGCATTTAGTACTTGGCTGTTTAAAATAGCTTCAAATAATTGTATAGATTTTTTGAGAAAGAAAAAGAAAGGATTATTTTCTATTGATAATCCTATGTACGACAACGAAGGTAGCGAATTGTCGCACAGTTTACCATCTGGAGGTTTAAATCCTGAAGAAAATTTTATCAAAAAACAAAAACTCGCTTTAATGCGTGATGTTGTCGACAAATTGAAACCTCATTACCGTAAACTTATAGAATTGCGGTATTTTAATGAATATTCGTATGAAGAAATTTGCATACAACTTGATTTGCCTTTAGGTACTGTTAAAGCTCAATTGTTCAGAGCAAGAGAATTTTTGTACAATATCCTGAAAAATTCGCAGGAGAAAATTTAATTTAAAAAATGTTATTTCCTTTTATATCTTTGCGATGTATCGGATTATGATGCGTATTAATATGTATTTACAATTTATAAAATATAATTAAAGTGAACATTTTATCAGTTAAAGAAGTTTCCAAGCAATTTGCAAATCATACAGCACTTAAAAATGTTAGTATAGATATTTCGGAAGGCAGTATTTTTGGGCTGTTAGGTCCTAATGGGGCTGGCAAAACAACATTAATAAGAATTATAAACCAAATTACAGGTCCCGATACTGGCGAAGTATGGCTAATGGGCGAAAGGCTTAAAGCTCAACATACTGCATTAATTGGTTATTTGCCCGAAGAAAGAGGTTTGTATAAAAAAATGAACGTGGGCGAACAGGCTTTGTATCTTGCTATGTTAAAAGGTGTTTCAAAAAAATATGCAATGCAAAAGTTGAAATTTTGGTTCGAACGCTTTGAAATACAGTCGTGGTGGAACCGTAAAGTTGAAGAGCTTTCTAAAGGCATGCAACAAAAGGTTCAGTTTATTGTAACTGTAATTCATGAACCTAAATTATTGATTTTTGACGAGCCATTCAGTGGCTTTGACCCGATTAATGTTAATATTCTTAAAGAAGAAATTTTAAATCTTAAGAAAAATGGCAGTACAATAATTTTTTCTACTCACAACATGGCTTCGGTTGAGGAGTTGTGCGATAATATTGCTCTTATCAATAAATCTGAAAAAATTTTAGACGGCAATGTTAAAGAAATTAAAAAGAATAATAAAACTAACACTTTTCAGATTGTTTTATCTGATTTGAATAACAATATTGAAAACATATTGCCCGATAATTTTACTCTTATTAATTCTGAAAAAGATGATGAAAATTTGTTGGTTACTGTTAAAATTCCTAACAATTCCAGCCCCAACGATCTTATTAAACATTTAATGAATAACGCAATTATTCATTCATTTGTCGAAATATTACCTAGTATGAACGACATTTTTATTTCAAAAGTTCAGCAAGCAAACTAAAATATGTATTTTTTTTATATTAATTGAAATTATTGAATTTTATGAACAAAATATTATTGATTTTAAAAAGAGAATATTTATCAAGAGTTAAAAAAAAGTCGTTTATAATAATGACAATATTAGGTCCTATTTTGATGGCTTCGGTTGTAATAGTTCCTGTTTATGTAGCTCAGATTTCGGACGAAACTCATACTATTGCCGTAGTTGACGAAACCAGACCTGCTGACTCTGATGTAGGTGTGTTTGAATTTTCTAATACTGAAAATTTAAAATTTGAATATCTTGATACTGATATAGTTACGGCTAAAAACACTTTTGATAAAAATAAACATTATGCTTTGTTGTGGATACCTGAAAAAACTATAAATATTCCATCGCTTGTAAGGCTATATTCATCAAAAGAACCTTCATTAAGTGTTAAAATGTATATAGAAACTTCTATGCGTAATAATTTTAGAAGTATTATGCTGTATAAGATGGGAATGGATGAAGAAATTTTAGAAAAAATTGATAAAGAATCTTTATTTAGTGTTCAAACTATAAGGATGGATAAAGAAGGCAGCGAATTTGCAGCAAGTCCCGAAATTAGTACTATAATAGGTTTGTTTTCGGGAATATTAATTTATTTTTTCATTTTTATGTACGGTTCTCAAGTTATGAGGAGCGTAATTGAAGAAAAAACCAGTAGAATTGTGGAAGTTATTGTTTCGAGCGTTAAGCCTTTTCAGTTGATGCTCGGAAAAATAACAGGAGTAGCATTGGTAGGGCTTACTCAATTTGTGTTATGGATATTGTTAACATTAGTTTTTGTTGGTGTTTTCCAAACAGCAAACCCTGAGCTTTTTAGCTTCGATAAAACTAAAACAGAACAGGCATATCTTGGTGGTAGCAAATTGCCAGGAAATAACATAAATCAACAGATTGTAGAACCTACTGAAGGAATGGCTTTTATTAATTCATTAAAACATTATAATTTTAAAATAATAATATTTGCTTTTATTTTTTATTTTGTTGGTGGCTATTTGCTTTATGCCTCATTGTTTGCTGCTATTGGCTCAGCGGTTGATAGCGAAGCCGATACACAGCAATTTATGCTGCCTGTTACCATACCGCTAATAATAGCTATTGTTATGGCACAATACGTTATTAATAATCCAGGCGGTCCAGTTGCTTTCTGGCTCTCGGTTTTTCCGCTAACATCTCCTGTAATTATGATGGTTCGTCTTCCATTTGATGTAGCTTATCTTAATTTAGGCTATTTTGACCTAATTATTTCAATGATTTCTTTAATAATAGGATTTTTGTTTACAACATGGCTCGCTGCTAAAATTTACAGAACAGGCATACTTATGTACGGCAAAAAAATTAATTATGCTGAGTTATGGAAGTGGATAAAATATAAAAATTAAAAAAATGTTATTTATGTATTCTTGCTTATTAAGATTCCTATATAATTATTGCCTTTTAAGCCTGCAATTGTTTGATTAATTATTTTGCGTTGAAAATTTTTTACATTATAAAATATTATATATACTATTTTATAATGAATTAGTAGATTAATTATTTGATTTAGTTTTATTTTATTATTAGTATAAAAAATATATTTCTACAATTTTAGATTAGTAAGCTCTCCTTCATAAATATACTATTGTTTCGCATTTACTTTGTTGGTAATTGATTAATGATATTTATAGAAAATTTATTTGCCTGTAATTCAGAAATTTATTTGAAAATATGTAAAAAATTATAAGTTTTTTTAAAAAAAATGTTTTTTTGTAAAAAAACTTTGTATATTTGTTTCTAAATATTTATGAACTGAATATGTACTTTTCCAATAATGTTTATATTAAAAATAAACAACAAAGGAAAGGCAAAACATTTGTTAAGGTATTATTAAGTTTGTTATCCATAACAATAACGTTGTTGCCTCTTAAGGGTTACACACAGTATCAAGGTGGCTATGAAGATGGTGCTACTTTTGCAGAATACAATAGTTCATATCAATGTACAATTCCAACTCCTCCCGATTATCCTTATATTGGTGGAATAGAAGATGGTTTTGCATCTTCAACTTATATTGGAAATGCATGTAACACTTATTCTTTATCAGATATATATAAAGGTGGTTTTGACGACGGCTATAGTTTTAGTACATATTTATCTTCTTATGTTTGTTACACTCCTATTGCTGCAACTGAACCTTATATTGGGGGTAATGGCTGTGGTGATGATTTTGCATCATATTTAAGTAATGTTAGTTGCAATAATATTATTTCTAATATATATAAAGGTGGAAATGGAAGTGGCGATATCTCTGAAACTTTTATTTCTGAGCATACTTGTATTACTCCTCAAATAACATCTTTAGCATATTTTGGTGGTAATGGCGATGGTAATGATGCAGAAGATTATCTTTCTACATATCAATGTACTATTCCTGTTGCGGCTGATTATCCTTATATTGGTGGCGAAGGTTCTGGAAACTATTATAGTGAATCAATGGGTAATTGTAATATTACTTTTTTGGCTTCCGACATATATAAAGGTAGTAATGATGATGGTTATGGTACAAGTGAACATCTTTCAAATTATATTTGTTATGTTCCTGTTGTTGCAGCACCACCTTATATTGGTGGCAATGGATGCGGTGATTCATATTCAACATATTTGAGTTCGTCTACTTGTAATTATATTGTATCTGATATATATAAAGGTGGAAATGATGACGGTTATAGTTCAGTTGAACTTACAAAACCTGGTTGTTTTACTCCTCCTGTTACTGCAAAAGTGCCTTATATTGGTGGCTCGGGCGAAGGGCATGACGTTGCCCAATATTTATCTTCTTATATTTGTTATTTACCTGTTGCTAGTACACCTCCATATCAAGGTGGTGTTGGGCAAGGCTCTCATTATTCATCTTATCTAAGCAATATTAATTGTAATATAATTACATCTTATATATATACTGGCGGTAATGGTTCGGGTGATGATATGAATGAAGTTATAAGCAATTATACTTGTGCTGTTCCGCCTTTAGTATCAGATATTTATAAAGGTGGCATTGAAGATGGTAATGCTTTTAATAGTTTTGTAAGCAACATAGGTTGTATTGCTCCTCCTTTGGTTTCAAATATTTATAACGGTGGTATCAACGACGGTTCAAATTATAGCAATTACCTTTCATCTCATATATGCTTACCTCCTCTTGTTGCAGAACCTCCATATCTTGGTGGCGAAGGACAAGGCTCTCATTATTCATCTTATCTTAGTTCTTATGTTTGCTCCGTTTTAGCTTCAAATATTTATCATGGAGGTAATGGAAGTGGCGATAATAAAGCTGAATATTTTTCAACGTATACTTGTACTGTTCCGCCAGCTCTTTCAAACATATACATAGGTGGTGATGAAGACGGAAGTAATTACTCTGATTATGTTAGTAATATTACATGTATTAATCTGCCTTTAGTTTCTAATATATATAAAGGTGGCGTTGAGGATGGCTCATCGCTTGGCAATTATTTATCAAGTTATATTTGCACTCCCCAACTTGCTGCGGGTCCTCCTTATATTGGTGGCGATAATGATGGTTTTGATATTGGTAATTATATCTCTTCTTATGCTTGTTTATATACTTTATCTCAAATATATACTGGGGGTATAGGCGATGGTGACGATATTGGCGATTATGTATCTTCTTATTCTTGTTTTGTTCCTCCTTCTTTATCTGATATATACAGAGGAGGTTTTAACGATGGTAATGATGTTGCTTCTTTTGTTTCTTCAACTACTTGCATTGCCCCACCATCGCTTAGTGATATTTATGTAGGTGGTAATGATGATGGTAGTTCTTATAACGAATGGCTCTCTTCTTATATTTGTTATACTCCTGTTGCTTCTACTCCTCCATATCAGGGGGGCTATGGACAAGGTTGGAACAGCAATGCTTATAATTCTCAATACACTTGTAACGTAATTTCTTCAAATATATATTTAGGTGGAATTGGTTCTGGCGATAATTCAAGCAATTATGTTTCATCATATTCTTGTTATGTCCCCCCTGCAATTTCTTATATTTATAAAGGTGGAAATCAGGATGGTGCTGATATGGGAAATTATATATCTAATGTTAGTTGTATTACAACACCTTTAGTATCAGATGCTTATAAAGGTGGTAATGATGATGGGAATACTGTAGCTGATTATTTATCATCTTATATTTGCACTCCAGTTGTTGCATCAACTCCACCTTATCAAGGTGGGTTTAATGACGGTAGTGCCTATGATAATTATTATTCTTCATATCAATGTTTAATAAATTTATCTGATATTTACAAAGGTGGTATTGAAGATGGTAATGCTTCTTCGTCTTATATTTCTGCATATTCATGCTATATTCCTCAAATTACATCGTATATATATCAAGGTGGAAATCAAGATGGTCATGCCTTTGGCGAAATTGTTGGTCCTGGCTGTTACACTAATCCAAGTTCCGCTTTTGTTCCTTATACTGGTGGATATGAAGATGGGGCAAACGTTTCTAATTATTTGTCGTCTTATCAATGTACAACTCCTTTAATAGCCGAATACCCATACATTGGTGGTGAAGGTGATGGTTTTGATAATAATAATTATTTTGGTAATTGTAACAGCAGTTATGCAACTGCTAATATATATTATGGTGGTTTTGGTGATGGTTATGCAGCTTCACAGCATACATCCTCATATCAATGCGTAATTCCTGTTGTTGCTGCTCCTCCTTATATAGGTGGTGATGGTTGTGGCGATGCCTTTGCTTCCTACGTTAGTTCATACCAATGTTCTGTTACTGTGTCTACAATTTATTTTGGTGGTAATAATGATGGTTATGCTAATGCTGAGTATGTATCACAAACTATTTGTTTACCACCTACTGCACTATCTGATATTTATACTGGTGGTGAAAACGATGGTAATGCTTATTCTGATTATTTATCATCTTATCAGTGTGTTATCCCTGCTGTAGCTGAATATCCTTACATTGGCGGTAGCGAAGATGGTTATTCTTATGATACATGGACAGGCACTACTTGCTCACCTTATGCCACATCGGCTATTTATTATGGTGGTAATAATGATGGTTATGGTAGTGATAACTATTTGTCAAATGTTATTTGTGCTACTCCTGTTGCTGCTGCTCCTCCTTATATTGGTGGTAATGGACAAGGACATCATTTTGCATCTTATATAAGTTCTTATACATGTTCTTATATATCTTCCAATATATATTATGGTGGCAATAACGATGGTTATGCAATTAATAATTATGTTAGTTCTACAACCTGCTTTAACCCTCCTGCTATTGCCGATATTTATAAAGGAGGTATTCAGGATGGTAATGCAAACTCTGATTATTTGTCATCATACCAATGTGTTATACCCGCAGTTGCTGAATATCCATATATTGGCGGAACTGAAGATGGTCATTCTTATGCTGACTGGAATGGTACAAGCTGTGGTGCTTATACTGCATCTGCAATTTATTATGGTGGTAACAATGATGGTTATGCTAACAGTAATTATTTGTCAAATGTAATTTGTTATACTCCTGTTGTTGCTACTCCACCTTATATTGGAGGTGATTATGCTGGTTATGCTTATGCTTCTTATCTTTCTTCTCAGACATGTAATCCTTTAGTTTCTGATATTTATTATGGTGGTAATGGGCAAGGTTATGCTTTATATGATTATACTACAAATATGTCAGCACCTGTTGTTAGCATTTATACTCCTTCTTCTGTTATATGTCAAAATACTCCTGTTACTTTTACTGCAACACCTGTTGTTGGTGCTCCTCCCTACATCTTTAACTGGTTTGTTAATGGACAAAATACAGGGGTTAGCGGTACTCAGTTTACTGTCAATAATTTAAATGATGGCGATAGTGTTTATTCTGTAATGGGTGCTATGACTTGTGCAAATGTTTCTTACGATACATCAAATGTTATTTCAATCAGCCTAATGCCTGCCGCTTCAACACCTGTATTTGTTGCAGGTGCCGACACAATGTGTGCAGGTCAATCAAGTACTTACGAAGCTACTGCTATTAATGCTAGTGCTATTCATTACAGTATTGTATCAGGTGCAGCAATTATTGATTCTGTTACTGGTGTTGTTTCTTCTACTACTTCTGATTTTGTAGTGAGAGCTACTGCTAAAAATATTTGTGCCAATACTTATAAGGATTTTGCTGTTAAAGTTATTCAGTATCCAGCTTTAACTATTACACAAGATACTACAATATGTTATGGTGCTGATATTACATTGAATGTTTCTGGTGCTGATACTTATCTGTGGGATTATTCTCCTTCTTTAAGTAATACTCTGATTGCAAATCCTGTTGCAAATCCATTAGTTAATACAACATATACTGTTACTGCTACTACATGGACTTGCTCATCAACTGCTTCTGTAAATGTTGATGTTACTTATTGTGAACAGGTTTGGACAGGTCTTGTTAATAATGATTGGCATAATGTAGATAATTGGTCATTGATTGTACCTATTCCTCAAACAGATGCTGTTATCCCAACTAACCCTATTGGAGGTAATGTATTCCCTGTAGTTAATTCTCATGCTGAATGTAAATCAATGAAAATTGAACCTTCTGCTTCATTAACTGTTAATTCTAATAATACAATTGATATTTATGGAAACTGGACTAATAATGGTATTGATGCAGTTGGCGATGGCACTGTAAGGTTTGCCAGTGGTTCTCAAAATATTTCCGGTGTTACATCATTTGGTAATTTAACAGTAAATTTTGCAAGTTATGTTAATATGTTGACACCTGGCCAAAAAGTTAGGAGAATTATAAGATGCGATGGAATGATATATTCTAATGGTAATTTGACCTTAGTATCAAATGCAAACGGAACAGGTTTAATAAGTGGTTCCAGTTTTGGCTCAGTAGTTGGTACTGTAATTCAACAGCGTTTTATCCCTGCAGCTCAAGCTAAAGGTTACAAGCATTTTTCAACAGCATTTAATAATTCTACTTTTGCTCATTTTAGTAATTTTATGACAGTTCATTTAGGCGGTGTAACAACCTCTCCATATCCAACTATATTCAAATATCGTGAAGCCTCTGCTACACCATATTTTGCAAGTGGTTGGGTGGCTGCTGCACTTAAAGGACAAATAAATACTCCAGTTGAAGTTGGTATAGGTTATACTGCTCAATTTGGTTCTGCTAGCACTGTTGATAAAACTACTTATTTATATGGTAATGTTAATAATGGTAATATTACAAAACAGATTACCAGAATGAATCCAGGTTCTTCAAAAGGTGATGGATGGAACTTCCTTGGTAATCCCTATCCTTCTCCAATTGACCTTGATAAACTTGATTTTGTCGGCGCTAACCTTAATAAAGGTGTTTCAATATTTATTTCTACTTCTATGTATAACGGATATTACGGTTATTATAATGCTGCAATTCATATGGGAATAAATGGTGGTACTCGACACCTTGGTGCTTTACACGGTTTCTATGTTCAACGAAATATTGACGGGCTTGGTGCTTTTACATTTACAAATGATATGAGAAGTGAAGTAGTTAATCCTCTACTTTATAAAAACGAAGAAATACCTACATTCCCAATTATTAAACTTGCTGGTGTTTCTGAAATGCCTGATGCTCAATCTGACGAAACTGTTATTACTTTCCATAATAATGCTACAATTGGTAATGATAATGATTACGATTTAAGCAAATTGTGGAATACCGATAATGCTATTCCTAACCTTTACTCAATAGCAGGCAACGATAAACTTGCAATGAACGGTTTGCCTCTGCCACAAGATAATACTATTATTCCTCTTGGATTTAAAGCTCCGGCAACTGGCAATTATTCTATCCAGGCAATTGATATATTAAATCTTAGCAAAGGTGTTTGGTTAGAAGACGTTGCTAAAGGCTCACTCACTAATTTGAAACAGTATCCTGATTACAGCTTCACTGTCGATGCTGACGATCCTG
>CAZDEU010000026.1:0-24171 GCA_964504265.1 uncultured Bacteroidales bacterium | reverse complement strand
AGCCCCTTGTTGGACTACCATAGAGTAAGCTTATGATTGATTTGAGTAAGATTTTACAAGTTTTGAGTAAGATAAAGCCATACTAACAAGGGGCTGCAGCCCCTTGTTGGACTACCATAGAGTAAGCTTATGATTGATTTGAGTAAGATTTTTACAAGTTTTGAGTAAGATAAAGCCATACCAACAAGGGGCTGCAGCCCCTTGTTGAGATAAACGTTCCAGTTATCGCGAGTATCTCAAAAAGTGTGTAAACTCCAAAAACATTCCTAACGGATTGCATAAATCAATAGCCAGCGTTAAGAGAAGTATCATTAATTTTTTTTGTAAAATATGTTTATACTTTTTCAATTATCAGCATTTAGTTGTATCATAGCAAAAATATTTTGTCATTTTGCTAAGATTATAATATTTTTGAGTAAGATATTTGATAATTATAAACTTTCAGCAAAATAATTCCACAGAGTTTCATCGGGTAAAGGTGCAATAATTTCAATTTTTTGCAGATTAACAGGATGAATAAAATCAGCTTTATAAGCATGTAAATGAATAGAAGCATCTTTATTACTTCGTTTTGCACCATATTTTAAATCGCCTTTAATAGGGCAACCAATAGCAGCGAGTTGGGCTCTTATTTGATGATGTTTGCCTGTTAAGAGTTCCACTTCTAAAAGATAGTAATTGTCGGACGATGCTATAAGATTATAGTTTAATTCTGCTCTGCTTGCTCCTTTAGCATCTTTATTCCTTACATACGATTTATTTTGCTTTTCTTCTTTAACAAGATAATGAATCAGATTTCCACTCTCGTACTGAGGTTTTGCTTCAACAACAGCAAGATATTTTTTCTTAATTTCTCTTTTATTAAAAATAATATTAATCCTCGAAAGTGCTTTACTGGTTTTTGCAAATATTACAATACCACTTACAGGTCGATCGATGCGATGAACAACGCCAACAAAAACATTTCCAGGCTTATTATATTTCTTTTTTAAATATATTTTAAGTTTTTCAGAAAGAGGAACATCTCCTGTTTTATCGCCTTGCACTATTTCAGAAGGTTTTTTATTAATAATAATTATATGATTATCTTCAAATAATATCTGTTGCTCGTCAATTATTTCTGATGCGTAACTATTATTTAGCTTATTATTAATATTGTTCTCTCTCATTTGGAAAATTAAGAGATTTAACATCTTTTATGTAAGAAGAAACTGAACCAATAATTTCGGCATTAAGATTATGATAACGCCTTAGGAATCTTGGACTGAATTCTTGAGTAATGCCGAGCATATCGTGTAGCACTAATACCTGTCCATCTACTTTGGAACCAGCACCAATACCAATAATTGGTATTGTGAGCTTTTCGGATACCTTAGCGCCAAGTTTGGCTGGTATTTTTTCTAACACAATAGAAAAACACCCTGATTTTTCTAACAAAAGAGCATCTTCAATCAATTTATTTGCTTCTTTATCGTCGGTAGCTCTAACCACATAAGTTCCAAATTTATGTATTGACTGTGGCGTAAGTCCTAAATGACCCATAACTGGTATTCCTGCCGATAATATTCTGTCAACTGATTCAATAACTTCGCTCCCACCTTCTAATTTTACTGCATCAGCACCTGCTTCTTTCATAATTCTAATTGCAGATTGCAAGGCTTCATAAGAATTACCCTGATAAGCACCAAAAGGTAGGTCTACAACAACCAATGCTCTTGAAACTCCTCTGACTACAGAACTGGCATGATAAATCATTTCGTTAAGAGTAATAGGTAAAGTGGTCTTATGACCTGCCATTACATTAGATGCTGAGTCGCCAACCAAAATAACATCAATGCCAGCTTCGTCAAGCATTCTGGCCATACTAAAATCATAAGCTGTTAGCATTGCAATTTTTTCGTTTTGTGCTTTCATTGCTTGAAGCACATGTGTTGTAATCTTCGAAATCTGCTGTGTTTTAGACATGTTTATTGTTTTAAAAGAGCAAAGGTATAAAATATATTTAAGTAAAAAATCATATTTTATATTGACATTTCTTATAAAAAATCATATATTTGTATATTATTATAAACTTTTTATTAACATTAAATTAAAAATCATGAAAACAAATTCTACTTGTAATGTTTTAATTAGAAAAACTAAACCACTTCCTGTCAAACACATTATTGTATATGTTTTTGCATTAATTGCAATTATGATTTTAAGTCTGAACTCGTCAAAAATACAAGCTCAAACTTTACAATTTAAAGGAGTTATCCTTTTATCATCACAACAAACAGTACCTAACGATCATGTATGGAAAATTGAAAGTTGTATGGGACCTAGAACATACATGGGTGGAGACGCAAATACAAATAATCCGCCTGCTGAACATTTAATAAACATTAATGGTAATGCAATTTCAGTTGCAACTAATGGATATGGTTCGATGTCAATTTATGGAACTTCAACATATAGATTTGCCTCCAAAACCGAAGTCTGCACAACAATGCCGATATGGCTACCAGCAGGAACAATAGTTAATATATCAACAAATGTAAATTACATAAGCATTGTTGAGTTTGAGGTGGTTCCTTAGTTTTTTGCTTAGAAATGGTATTTTTGGGGAATTAAAACTATTGTTATTAGCACATAATAAATTAAGATTGTATTATTTTTCAACTATGTAATATTTAATAAGAATTATCTTTATTATTGATATATGTAATTACATCGAATAAAATATTAATATCGTCGTAATAATCAGAAATTTCGGATACAATAAATTTTATTTCTTTATGTTCATCAATTAAGATTTTAACTTTTTTATTAAGGTTACGTGGTATATAGCCAAGTTTACTTTCTCTTGTTTCATCTTTCCAGTACAATGCAAGTGCATTATTGTCATGCTTATTATCGGGTTCGGGTGTGCATATCAGCTCATCACCAGTTCGTATATAATCGCTAACTTTTGAAGCATCATAATAATATGTACCTGCAATTGATATTCCCGATAATAATATTTCTTCTTCTTCTTCTTTGATAACATTTGAAGTTTTATCAGACATAATTGATAGCACTTTTTTGCGAACATAACGTTTATCAACATTATCAATTCCATATAAATCAAAAAAAACTTCCATAGAATAAATTTTCTTGTTTTTCCAAAATATTTTATCGTGTTCGCTTAGCTTGTCAGATATATAAATCTCAACTTCGCGAGAATAAAACAAAAAATCGGGTGGATGTAAAAAATAATATCCTGTTAATCTGTTAAACTTCTTATCAAATACAGCCCATAATCCTGATTTTTTATGTGGTGCAGCATAATACCAATATCTGTAATTTGTAAGCTGAACAATTTTACGTTGGTCTATTTCATTAGGAATTAATGTAGTAAACCTACGATAAAGACTATAAAATATTTTCTTATTACCTTCCTTTAATACTATATAATCTGAATGTCTATAACTATATATACGGTCGTATTTGCAGGGAAAAATCCAACCTTTTGAATGATGACAAACTCCATATTTGCCATTTAAATCTTTAACAACTGCGTAAATAATACCATTATGAGTAAAATAAGTTTCAGCAATAATTTCAAGTTTTGGGTATTCGCACTTTACAATAGGCAAAAGTTTATAATTGTACCATCCATAGTTAGCTCCTTTTTTAACTCTAAAAGTGTCTTCGTGTGTTTTTTCAAAAAGATTAAACTCTTCAATCAAAACGCAAGGATAAGCAAATTTAAGCAAATGATACATTTTGCCAGTTTTAGCATAAAAAAAGAACTCTTTATCGGAATTATTTGTATTTATAAAAATTGTATCATATTGAAAATCTAAATATACTTTACCTTTATCATCAATAATTCCTTTTTTGCCGTTATTTCTTTCGCTAATATAAAATATATTTGAGCCTACATAAATTGAATTATCGAAATAATAATTATCATAATTATAATAATTATTGAAATCAGATTGTTTTTTCTCGGGTAAAATACTGAGTGCCATTTCATCATTATGCACTTGTTTCTCAAATGCAATATTTTTATCAAACAATATAATTGTATCAAGTATTTTTAATATTTCTATATTTTTGAATGAAAACTTCAATTTTAATGTTTTATCAAATACATCAGCCCTTAAAGGATATTCATTTTTATTAGCAACAAAAGAATAAATACAATCATTAAAAATTTTATCATAAGGAGAATCAGGTTTTTTTTGAGATTTAATACGCTTCAAAATAAAATTAGCAGTTTCTTTAAATTTATCCTGATGATAATTGGCTTCGAGCAATCTGTTTATAAGCATAGCAACAAGAGGATGAATATCTTTTGTATTCTTAATCTGTTTTTTTAATTTCGACAAATCATTCATATAACTAATATTAATTAATTTACATACAAAATAATGAAAGTTCACATACAGTTTTTTAACATATTTAAAGAATTATTCGTTATTCAATAACTTATAAAAAGAAACTGCAATATAAGAAAAAACAATATTGCTTATCATTATATGCTTTGCATTAACGATTGTAAAATATATTAATTATACAATGTTATTATATTATTCTTTAGTTATTTGTATATAAAATATAATTATATATGTACAAAAAGCAATTATTTATATACAAAAAAATATTATTTATGAAATTTAATATATTCTAAAACTCAAAAAACATTTTACCAAACTCAAATATTATAACTGATTTTAATTATTTTTGTTGAATATTTAAATTAGTTATTAAGAAAATAAAAACATTATTAAAATCAACTTATATGAGGCATTTTGCAATATTAAAAAAAATTTCAGGATATATAAATCTTGAGAGCGATGTTGACGATTTTGATGCAATCCATAAAACAATTGAAAAAGAAATAATATTTAAAGGTACAAACCTTTGGATTTTAGTTTTTGCAATTATAGTAGCATCTGTTGGTCTCAATATGAACTCAACAGCGGTTATTATTGGTGCTATGCTTATTTCGCCTTTAATGGGTCCAATAAATGGTATGGGTTATAGCATTGCAACATATAACCTACAGTTATTCAGAAAATCTGTTAAAAATTTTTCCTTTGCTGTTATTGCAAGTATAATTGCAAGTACAGCATATTTTATGCTAAGCCCTATTTCTACAGCCCATTCTGAACTTCTTGCCCGCACAAGTCCAACTATTTACGATGTTTTAATTGCCTTGTTTGGTGGTTTGGCTGGAATTGTTGCTATAAGCAGCAAACACAAAGGTAATGTTATTCCCGGCGTAGCCATTGCAACTGCTCTTATGCCTCCTTTATGCACAGCAGGCTACGGTTTAGCTTCTGGTCAATTTAATTTTTTCTTTGGAGCTATGTATTTGTTTACTATTAATACCGTATTTATTGGAATTTCTTCAATGTTTATTTCTCAGTTGCTTAATTTTCCTATCAGAACTGATATCACCAATTCTCAAAAGAAAAAAATTAACAGATTGATTTCTTTTGTTATCTTTTTAGTCCTTATTCCTAGTATTTACTTTGGTTATAGCTTGGTGCAAAAAGAAAATTTTACCGAAAATGCTAATAATTTTATCAGAAATGTAAGCATTTTTGACGGCAATTATTTACTTAAAAATGAAATTGACCCTAGCCACGAAACTATAGTTCTTACTTATGGTGGGAGTTCTTTAAGCCAAGAGCAGCAAAAAAGTATTATGGATAAAGCTCGTGATTTTTCTTTGAAAAATGCTAAAATTGAATTTAAACAAGTATTGTCGTTCGACGAATTTGCTAAAAAAAGTTTTGGTATTGATTCTGATTTGAAAACCGAAATTAGTCATCTTAAGCTATTGCTTCAAGAAAAAAACCAACAAATTGATAGCATAAAAAAGAAAAATCTTATTGGAAAAGAAATTTTAAATGAAATTAATGTCATTTACCCGCAAATTATAAATTGCTCTTATGCAGAAACATTTTTGTTCGACAAAAACGAAGAAACTTACGATATTATTGATTTGATTGTTTTTCAGGTTAATGATATTGATTTTATTAATAATGATGAAAGAATCAAAATCAATAATTGGTTAAAAGCAAGATTAAAATCTAACAGAATTAAAACATATTTTGAGTATGTCGAATAAATTATTGTAACTCTTTTTCAAAATTCAAGTATAAGTAAATTAATATATTAACTAAATAAATATTTTAATATGAACTATATTCTTTTTGATGATTCCTCAAGAGGCGACTTACTACCATTAACTTTTATAAGACCTGTTGCAGATATTCGTATTGGTATTTTAACTATACGTGAAAAATGGGAAAAATATCTTAAAACTAAAACATCTACTCTTACTGAAACATATTTAAGTAAAAAATATCCATTAAGAAAAGCCGCAGATAATATTCTTATAAACGCATCGGTGCTTCCTAATCCTGAACTAGTTAAAAAAATTAAAAATCTTAAACCTAATGAGTCTATTTATTCAAAAGATTACATTATTGCTATGCACGTTAGCGAAAAAGATCTAACTAAAGTTGAAAGTATTGATTCTGAAGCCGAAACTACTAACGAAAGCGAAAACTTTGAATTTTCTAATATTATCGAAATTGAAACCGATATACCTCACATCAAAATAAACTATCCTTGGGATATTTTTTCAAATAATGCTCAGGCAATTATTGATGATTTTGAAATGCTTACTAAAGGGAAAAAATCACAACCTCTTAGCAAAACTAATTCCCTTATTGGAGATGGTTGTGTATTTGCAGAAAAAGGTGCTGTTGTTGAACATTCTACTATCAACACTACAACTGGACCTGTTTATATTGGTAAAAATGCCGAAATAATGGAAGGCTCTCATATCAGAGGACCTTTGGCTTTATGTGAAAACGCTGTTATTAAAATGGCTGCTAAAATTTATGGTGGCACTACAATAGGTCCTTTTTGTAAAGTTGGTGGCGAACTTAATAATGTTGTTATGTTTGCTTTTTCAAATAAAGCTCACGATGGCTTCTTAGGAAATGCAGTTATTGGCGAATGGTGCAACCTTGGTGCAGATACCAATAACTCTAATCTTAGAAATACTTACGACGAAGTACGTATGTGGAATTATCCTCAACAAAGATTCGTTTATACTGGACTACAGTTTTGCGGACTAATAATGGGCGACCACTCCAAATGTGGTATTAATACTATGTTTAACACTGGTACTGTTATTGGAGTTAATGCAAATATCTTTGGTGCTGGTTTTCAGAGAGTTTTTATCCCTTCTTTTATGTGGGGAAGTAATTCTGCTGGGTATTCTACTTTTGAACCTGATAAAGCTATAAAAGTGGCTGAATTAATGGCCAAACGACGTAATATTCAGTTTAATGATGATGACAAAAATATATTACGTAGTATTTATGAACTTACTTTTTCGTACCGAAAAATTTAATTGCTGTTTCTGACTTATTTACAGTTTATTTTTATTGGCACTAATATTGAAAAATTATTACTATAATATATTGTAATATTCTAATAATTTAATAATGCCCAGTAAGTTATATGTTCTTAGGCTATATTTTTTTTGAAAAAAAATTACAATTTATTGCATCTCCTTTATTATTAACTGACATAATGTCGTAATTATTTAACATATATGAACTTTAAAGATATTTTTTTACTTGGAGACAAAGAGGGCGATACCGAATTTATCCCTTTACTTACTAACGAAGACGAAGAAATTATGAACGCTGAAGAATTACCCCCTATATTGCCAATTTTACCTTTGCGAAATACTGTACTTTTCCCAGGCGTTGTTATTCCTATTACAGTAGGACGCGACAAATCAATCAAATTAATTAAAGACGCTTACAGAGGTGATAAAATAATTGGCGCGGTTGCTCAAAAAGATATAGATATTGAAGACCCTGAAGCTGATGATATTAACAAAATTGGTACTGTTGCCCGCATTCTGAAACTGCTTCAAATGCCCGATGGTAGCACTACTGCTATTATTCAAGGTAAAAAAAGATTTAAAGTTGGTGAAATTATTCAGACAGAACCTTATATTAAAGCTACTATTAATGCTTTTGATAATACTAAACAAAAATTGCCTGAAAATAAAAATTTTATGGCAATGATTTCTTCGCTTAAAGATTTATCACTGCAAATTATTAAACAATCTCCAAACATACCTTCTGACGCTGCTTTTGCTATTAAAAATATTGAAAGCCCAATGTTTCTTATTAATTTTACTTGTTCTAACCTTGATATCCCTATTCATGACAAACAGCGTCTCCTTGAAATTGTTGATATTAACGAACGAACCAGCCAAGTACTTACTCTTCTTACTAAAGAATTACAAATTATTGAATTAAAAAATCAGATTCAGAACAAAGTTAGAAGCGATATTGATAAACAACAAAGAGATTATTTCCTCAACCAGCAATTAAAAACTATTCAGGAAGAACTTGGTGGTTCACCTTCTGAACAAGAAATAAAAGAAATTGAAGGTAAAGCCGCAAAAAAGAAATGGAGCAAAGAAGTAGCTGAAAGTTTTAATAAAGAACTTACTAAATTAAAGAGAATGAACCCACAAGCTGCTGAATATTCGGTTCAAATGAATTATTTGGAAGTGCTTGTTGAATTACCTTGGAACGAATATACTAACGACAATTTTGATTTAGTAAAAGCCAGAGAAATACTTGATACTGATCATTACGGACTCGAAAAAATTAAAGACAGAATAATAGAATTTCTCGCTGTAGTTAAGTTAAGAGGCGACATGAAATCTCCTATACTTTGTTTGGTTGGGCCTCCTGGAGTTGGCAAAACTTCATTAGGTAAATCTATTGCAAGAGCTATTGGAAGAAACTATGTACGAATGTCGCTCGGCGGTGTTAGAGATGAAGCTGAAATTAGAGGCCATCGTAAGACATACATTGGAGCTATGCCCGGTCGTATAATACAACACTTGAAAAAAGCTAAAAGCTCAAACCCTGTTTTTGTGCTTGATGAAATTGATAAAGTTAGCGGTAACAACGTTAACGGCGACCCTCAAGCTGCTCTGCTCGAAATACTCGACCCCGAACAAAACATAGCGTTTTACGATAATTATCTTGAACTTGATTATGATTTATCGAAAGTTATGTTTATTGCTACTGCAAATACTTTGAGTACCATACATCCTGCTCTGCGCGACCGCATGGAAGTTATTGAACTTAGCGGTTACTTACTCGAAGAAAAAACTGAAATTGCTTTGAAACACCTTGTCCCAAAACAATTATCAGAACACGGTATGACAGCTAAACAACTGCTTATCAACGAAAAAGCAATTGTTCAAATAATTGAAGATTATACACGTGAATCAGGGGTTAGAACTCTCGAAAGATTAATAGCTAAAATTATTAGAAACAGGGCTAAATTCATAATTTCTGACGACAAGTACAATAAAACTGTTACTAAGAACGATGTTAATGAAATACTTGGCGTTCCTAATTTTCATTACGACAAAATTCTAAAGAATAAAGTGCCAGGTGTAGCTACAGGCTTAGCATGGACTGTTTACGGTGGTGAAATATTATTTATTGAAGCTAGCCTTAGCAGAGGTAAAGGTAATTTAACTTTAACTGGCAATTTAGGCGATGTTATGAAAGAATCGGCTACTATAGCTTACGAATACCTCAAATCGCACAGCGATAAACTTAACATTGAACCTGAAAGATTTGAAAAGTGGAATGTGCATATTCACGTTCCCGAAGGTGCTACACCTAAAGACGGACCTTCAGCAGGTATTACTATGTTTACTTCTCTCGCATCTGCCTTTACAGGTAAACCTATCAATAACAACATAGCTATGACAGGCGAAATTACTCTACGAGGTAGGGTATTACCTGTAGGCGGAATCAAAGATAAAATTCTTGCCGCTAAAAGAGCTAAAATTAAAAATATAATTTTGTCAGTCGATAATAAAAAAGATGTTGCCGATATTCCCAACGTGTATATCGAAGGACTTAAATTCCATTATATTGAAGAAATGATTGAAGTTATTGACCTTGCTCTAAAATAAGCAATTTAAATTTCTTGTTATTTTAAGCACTACTTTTCCAGTATTTGCAGGCTTTTGCAGAGAGCGAGTAGAAGGATAGTTTCACCATGATTTTTTGTTAATTTTTACTTGTGATGAGCACGACCGAAGCATCAAGAAAAAAGTAAAAAGAAAGAATACCTTATAATTTTGAAATTTTTAGAAAAAAGTATTAATTTAGCTACAAATTATGTTGGTTAGTTTTAATAATTAGATTTCAAAAAAATATATATGTAAATAATAAAGTATATGGCAAAAGAAGATAAGATGATTTTAAGAGAAGCTGTCATAGCAAGTAAAATTATTACTATAAGAGATGAAAAAGTAATGCTTGATGTTCATCTTGCCGAATTATATGAAGTAGAAACAAGAGTATTAAAACAGGCGGTACGAAGAAATAAGGAACGTTTCCTAAGGATTTTATGTATGAGCTAACTGATGAAGAAATAGAAGATGTGGTATCACAAAATGTGATACCATCTAAAAGTCACTTTGGTGGTGCTATTCCTTTAGCATTTACAGAAAATGGCTTAGCTATGCTTTCAAGTGTACTTAAAAGTAAAAAAGCCGTAGAAGTAAATATAGCTATAATGCGAACTTTTTCCATGCTTAGAAAAATGTTATTACTGCAAAAAAACATCACTCACGAAATAAGTCAAATCAGAAAGCAATTATATGAACATGACAATAAAATCATTTTAATTTTTGAATACCTAAAACAGTTTGAAGAAGCCAAGAAACAACAGTTAGAACAGGCGAACCGTAAGAGAATAGGATATAAAACAAGCGATTCTAAATAATTCAAATTAAAACAGAAGCACATTTCCAAAATCAACGACTCAATCTATCCTAAAGAGCGTGTGTCAGGCAAACCGGCGAGCCAGCGTAGGCGTGAACTACAAAAGCCAAGCAAATACGCAAAAGGGCAGTATCCCGACAATAAAACAAAATATGTAAAGTTATATTTAGCAACTTAACGCATTCTTATTAATTTTGCCTAAAGACAATTATTTGAATTGTTAAATAATAAAAATTTTATTTTAATTTTGATGAAAATTCAATAACAATCTTTAACATAACCTTTAACATCTAATGCAAATTTCAACTGAATTTTTATCTAAATATAATATAGCTGGACCCCGTTACACCAGTTATCCGCCAGCTACTTCTTTTAAAAATGATTTTTCTAAGGAAACATTTTTTTATCAAATTATTAATTCAAATAATTCAAATATTGATAATATATCAATATATATTCATATTCCATTTTGTCGACAAAGATGTTATTTTTGTGGATGTAATACAAGCAAATACAAATCAGAAGATATAATTGCAACTTATATAAATGCAGTTTGTAAAGAGATTGAAAGCGTAGCAATTAATATTAGTAAATCAAAAAAAGTCAGTCAAATTCATTTTGGTGGTGGTACTCCCAATGCTATTAATTTTTCACATCTTGATAAAATTATCAAAACTATTAAAGATAAGCTTGTTTTGTATAATGATTGCGAAATCGCTATTGAATGTAATCCTGCTTATCTTGATAAAACTTCTGTTGAAAATCTTGCCCAAATTGGTTTTAACAGAATCAGTATTGGTGTACAAGATTTTAATGAAGAAATTTTGAAAGCTGTTAACCGCCTTTCTTCTAAACTGCCTTTGAAAGAGCTGTTTACAATTATCAGAGCTAATGGTTTTTATAGCATTAATCTTGATTTAATTTATGGCTTACCGCTTCAGGATATTAATAAATTTCAATATTCTGTTAATAAAGCTATTGAATTACAACCTGACAGAATTGTTACTTTTTCCTATGCTCATGTACCATGGGTCAACAGTTTACAAAAGAAGCTTGAACATCTGGAATTCCCTACGCCTTATGAAAAGCTAAATATGCTGACTAATGCCATAAATACTTTTAGTGCTAATGGTTATTTGCCAATAGGTATGGATCATTTCGCCAAATTAAATGATGAACTTGCTATTGCAAAATTAAACAGAAATTTGCATCGTAATTTTCAGGGTTATTGTACAAAAAAACGTACAGGTCAGGTTTATGCCTTTGGTGCTTCGGCAATTAGTCAGCTTGAGTTTTCTTATATGCAAAATGTTAAAAATGTGGATGAGTATATTAGCAGAATTAATCATGAAAATTGTGCAGTTGAAAAAGGATATCTTATCTCTGAAAATGAAATTATTGTGCGTGAAGTTATTAATGAAATAATGTGCAACGGACAAGTTTATTTTAATAATATTGCTCATAAATTTGGCATATCTGTCGATAAACTTAAAAGTATTACTTCGTATAATTCTTTTAAACTTAATGATTTTGTTAAAGATGAATTGATTGAAGTTTTTGACGATAAAATAATCGTGAACAATAAAGGTATGATGGTGGTACGTAATATTGCTATGGCTTTCGACCCTGCACTTGAAGGCAGTTTGGGTAAATTTTCAAAAACTGTTTAATTATGAAAGGCATATTATTGGTTAATATGGGTTCTCCTGTGTCGGAAGAAGATATGAAATTCTTTCTCAATAATATGTTTATGGATAAGTCAATACTGCCTTTACCTTTGATGATACGTAAATTTGTTTCTTCAAAAATCGCTTCAAAAAGGTATAAAAATTCGTGGCTAAAATATGAAAAAATCGGCGGTTCGCCTCTTTTAAGTGCAATGGATAAAATTTGCAGCAATTTGAACCTTGTTTTAGGTAATGACTTTGTTGTTAAATGTGCGTATTCTTATTCTAACCCACTGATTAGTAATACATTAAATGAATTTAAATATATGGGAGTAAACAATATATGTGTTATTCCTGCATATCCGTTTTATTCTATTTCTACTACTGGAAGCATCATCAATGATATTAATAAATTTATTAAAAAAAATAAAGAAATTAATATTAAAATAATTGATGAATATTTTTTTGATGAATATTTTGTAAAATTTTGGCAAACCTTAGTTGAAAATACTGTTATAAGAAATAATTTTACTAATCCTCATTTGCTTTTTAGTGCTCATTCTATTCCTTATTTTCATATTAAAAATGATAAAAATTAATCTTAATTTGCAACATTTTAACTTAATTTATTTTAATAAACACTCTTTTTGATGTATTATAACATAAAACATCTAAATAAATATTTAACCTTTTAACAATTTTATTTATTAAGAATTATATTTTTTTAACTTTGCATTTTAAAAAGAATTTTATTTTGTTACTTGACAGTATTGTAAAAATAAAGGAACTGCTTAGCAGACCTCGCAACATAGTTATTATTGGGCACGAAAATCCTGACGGCGATGCAGTGGGTTCCTCGCTTGCTTTACAGAATATTTTTCTGCAATTGGGGCATAAAGCTGATGTGTTGTTGCCTAACGAATACCCTTCGTTTCTTGCGTGGATGCCAGGGAATGAAAATATTGTTATTTACGATAAGCAAGCTAACGATTGGTACAGTTTGTTTTCTGAAGCTGAATTGATTTTTTGCGTTGATTTTAATGACCCTTCCAGAATTAATCATCTTTCTGAGAAATTATCAAATTCTAAAGCTGTTAAAATCTTAATTGACCATCATTTGAATCCTGAGGACTTTTGCGATATTAATTTTTCTGAAACCGACACTTCTTCTACTTGTGAGCTGATATACGATTTTATTGGGATGATTGAAGCTAAAGATTTAATTAATAAACATATTGCCGAATGTTTATATGTTGGAATTATGACCGATACAGGCTCTTTTAGCTATTCGTGCAATTACCCTAAAACATATCTTATTGTCGCTGAACTTATGCGTTTTGGTATTGATGTTGAGTTAATACATCGAAGAGTTTATGACACTTATTCTGAATTAAGAATGCGATTGCTTGGTTTTTCGCTGAGCGAACGCTTGAAAGTATTTCCAGAATACCATACAGCATATATATATCTTACTTCTGAAGATTTATTACGTTTTGATCATCAAATTGGCGATACTGAAGGTATTGTCAATTTTGCTCTTTCAATATCAGGTATTTATTTTGCTGCTTTGTTTGTTCAGAAAAAAGATTTTGTAAAAATATCTTTGAGAAGTAAAGGCGTTTTTCCTGTTAATACATTTGCTTCGCGTCATTTTAATGGAGGTGGGCATCGCAATGCTTCGGGTGGATTATATTATAAATCAATGGAGGATACATTATCATTTTTCGAAAGTATTTTGCCTAATTATAAGAACGAATTAGCCGGTAATAACGAAAATGTGTAAAGTTTTTATTAAATATTTTATAATAATTATGTTTATATACGCATTTTCGGCTTGTGGTAATAATAATGAAAATAAATATGATACATATAATGAAAATAAATATGATATAAAAAAAACTCTCGAAAAAGCTAATCAGCATTTAGCTAAAGTTGAAGAAACGGAAATAAATGATTTTATTAAAAGATATTCATGGAAAATGAATATAACAAACACTGGCTTAAGATATATGATATATAAAAAATCAAATAGTAATATTACACCCAAAAATGGTTCAATAGTTACAATTAATTATAGTTCAAGCCTTATAAATGGTGTAAATTGCTATTCATCTGATTCGACTGGACCTAAAATTTTTGAATTAGGTAAAGGGCAGGTTGAAACAGGCTTGGAAGAAGGCATTTTATTGCTTAACAAAGGTGATAAAGCTAAGTTTATTATCCCTTCTTATTTAGCATACGGATTACCAGGCGATTTAAACAAAATTCCCAAAAAGGCAACTTTAATTTATGATGTTGAGTTGCTTGATGTAAAATAATTTTTTTCAAATTAAATCAATAATTATACACTTAAAACAATCAAAATGAACAACAAATTTAAAATTGCTTTAATAGCATTGATGGCTGTAACAGCCATTGTAGGAACAGGTTGCAAAAAATCTATGTTTCCCGGTTATGAACAAACAGATAATGGTCTTTATTACAAATTTCACGTGCAAAACCCTGCTGGCGAAAAAGCTGAACAAGGTGATATACTTACTGTTAATATGCAATACAGAAATCATCCTGATTCAACAGCGATATTTGATTCAAAACAATTTGAATTGATGTATGGGCAACCATGGAGGCTTTCTTTAGAAAAAGCTTCGTTTAAAGGTGATATTTTTGAAGGCTTAGCTATGATGGGTATTGGCGATTCTGCTTCGTTTATTGTATCTACTGATTCAGTAATTAAATATACACCTCAAAGTCAGGGGCTTGATAGTGGCACTATGCTTTATTTCGATGTTAAATTACTGGCTATTCAAAAGAAAGCTGAATTTGAAAAAGAACAGGGTATTATGATGGAAAAGCATCGTATTATGATGGACTCATTGAAAATCAATGAAGAAAGTAATTTGCAAAAATATCTATCTGAAAACAAAATTAATGTAAAACCAACTGAATCGGGTTTATATTATATTGAAGTTAAAAAAGGTTCTGGTGCAAAACCAACTGCCGGGCAAACAGTTAAAGTACATTACAAAGGTACTATGTTAGATGGTAATGTTTTTGACACATCAGAAGGCAGAGAACCAATTGATTTTGTAATAGGAACAGGACAAGTAATACCCGGTTGGGACGAAGGCATTATGAAAATGAGTATTGGTGGCAAAGCTAAATTTATTATTCCTTCAAAACTTGCCTATGGCGAAAATGGAGCAGGACCTATACCACCTTATTCTCCTCTTGTTTTTGAAGTAGAACTATTGAATGTAAAATAGTATAGAAATATAGCGTTTTATAAAAAAGGCTGCAATATTAATTATTGCAGTTTTTTTTTATTGGTTTTAGAGAGCTATTTATTGATTATTTTCATAGCTTTCTTTTTACTATAGCATTTAACATGAAGCTTTATAGGTTTTACGGTATTTCTAAAAGATATATTTTGAAAATATAAGCTACTTTATCAAAATTTATTTTTCAATTTTAATAATATCAAAAATTTCTTTTTGCCGATTTGTTAGTTCTGTAATCATAATTTCTTCGTTATTTTTTCCGATTTTCAATACATTTAATTCTATCATTTTTAGTTCATATTAAACTCAGTAAAGAAGTAGTTGTTCTGGAATTTGATTTTTAGTAACGTGTTTCTAATCCTTTATCATTTAACCATTTAGGAAGATTAAAATACTTTATTGATTTTTTAAACATTACGGCTCCATCCTTTTCCCAATTGGGACAATAAACCAAACTTTTAATATTTTCAATTTTACGATTGCTCAAACATATTTTATTTTTAAAGTGTAATTGGTCAAATTCACTTATTATTTCATCGGTTGCACCATCTTTACTCCCATCAAATTTTATAAAAAGACTGTTAAAATTTATTCTTTGCTTACGTCTGTTCCATTTTTCAATTGCCTCTGCCTCACTTTCATAATGTAAAAACTGAATTTCAACATCTTCAAGTACTCCAGTTGGAAAATACTTTTCTCTTGAAATTCTTGTTTGTTCTACATGCTCATACTTCGATTTTTCTGTAAACTGTAAATCCAACGACAAATAATACTCAGGTCTTTTTAAAAATTTCAAATAACATTCAGCCATTAAATATAAACCTATAAACGGAGTATTATAAGCCAAATCGTAATACTGATATACTTCAGCCCCCCAACAATCATTAGAAAAAACTGTAAAGTTATTGTTCTTGAGCTTCCATTTATTGTATCTTTGACAAATTGATTTTAACATTAGTTTATTTTTTAATATAATTGCAAAAATAATCGCAATTTATGACTTCTGCAAAGGTAAGTGTTTGTTTGATAACATATAATCACGAATTGTTTATTAGTGCGGCGTTAGATAGTATTTTGTCGCAAAAAACTTCTTTCTCATTTGAAATAATTATTAGCAACGATTTATCATCTGATAATACTGAAAAAATTATTATAGAATATAAAGATAAATACCCCGATAAAATTAAATATCTTAACACTAATAAACGCTTAGGTGTTATTAAAAATTGGCTCAAATGCCTTAATGCTGCCAATGGAGATTATGTTGCTGTAATTGAAGGTGATGATTATTGGACAAGTGAACATAAGTTGCAAAAACAATTTGAACTCATGGAAGCTAATACTGATTATAGTTTTTGCTTTCATAAATTAAAAATGAAATTTGAAAGAGCTGATAATATTGACGAATATCTTAATCAAAATTTAACTAAAAATGAGTTTACTATTGAAGATATTATTACTCAAAAATGGTTTATTGGAACTTGCAGTATTTTTTATAGAAGAAGTTGCTTGCCTACTAATCTAAATTGGGTTAAAAAACTTGATATGATTGATAAACCTATTCAATTAATGCTTGCTTTAAATGGAAACATAGGATTAATTGATGAATATATGGGTGTTTACAGAATTCATAATAGTGGTGCATCTCAAATTCAGTGGTTAGGTAAGGAAAGAATTTTTGAGAAATCTTTGATAAAAGTTTTTACAGGCTTTAATATATTTTCGCATTATATGTATTCAGATATTATATATCCGATTATTTATAAGTGCTATTATGCTTTGTTTGAAAAAAATAAGGGATACAAAAAAGATTTTTTATATATTCGTTTTGATTTTTTAATATTTAGAATAAAAAAATATATCCGTCTTAAATTTAATATACTTTATAAATGAAAGGAATAAGCATTGTAATATGTACATATAATGGGAAAAAGACAATTAGCAAAGCTTTGGAAAATATTGCAAATCAAGAAATAAATAATTTTTCTATTGAACTTATAATTGTTGATAATAATTCAAATGATGGTACTTATGATTTTGTTATTGATAAATGCAATAATCTTAATTTCTCGTTTCCCTACAAAGTTTTAAAAGAACCTTTAGAAGGAAAATTTAATGCTTCTACAAAAGGCTTTTCTAATGCTGTTTACGATTATATTCTGGTTTGTGATGACGATAATTTTCTTGCTCCAGATTATTGCAAAAAAGCCTATGAAATATTTGAAAATAACGACAAAGTTGGGCTTATTGGTGGTAAAGGCATTGCTGTATTTGAAGAAACCAAACCCGATTGGTTCGATAAATTTGAGACTGTTTATGCCTGCGGGTCTCAATATCATAAAACAGGAATTGTTGAAGATATTAACTTAAACTTTTGGGGAGCAGGATTGGTTTTTAGAAAAAGTATCTGGAACAGAATTAAGGAATTAAATTACGATTTTTTTCTAAATGCTGTCAGAACTAATAAGGATAAATCGGGAGGTGATGATTCTGAATTATGTGAACTTGCTAAATGGTTTGGTTATAAACTTTATTACGACGATAATATGACTTTTAAACATTATATGCCAGCTAAACGAATAAATATTGATTTTCTTAAAAAAAGATATAGAGGTTTTGGGAAATCAAGAATTTATATGAAAGCTTATACTTATTGCTATGAAAAAGATGATTTACCTGATAAACATTTAAAAATTCCTTTTTGGAAAGATATGCTAAAATATAGTAAACGTGAACTATTTAAATTCTACCCGCGTATATGGTTTATCAAAGAAACTCCAGATAATTTCGATTATATTCTTAAATTTCAGTCTCTTAAAGGTGAAATTGCTGAAATTAAAACATTGAAAAATGATTATATAAATGTTTATATTAAAATATTTAAACTAAAGAAAAATATTTTATAATATTTTATCTTTCTTAAGTTTAAAAAGAAACATCTTATATTTTTTATTAAATATTTATATTTAATATTAAGGTATAGCATCTTAAATTAATTTTCAACCAATTCATACAAAATATTTTGTGTTTTAATTTTTTTTTTGTACTTTTGTAAATATTGTTGTATAACAATAAGTTATGTTCATTTAAATTTAATTTTTGTAAATCATAAACATTAATATCCAATGTTGTTATTCCAATATATGATTTACATCTCTATTTTTGAGGAGTAATCTGTTTAATATTTAACTCCCTTTTGGTTGTCTGTATTAGGTTATAACTTTGTTTAGCCTTTATTTTTTAATAATTTAAACTTTATTATCATGAAAGATTTAAAAATTTTTAATGCGTTTGTAAAACCTAACTCAAACGAAAAAAATGAAATTATTGACTTTTTGTATGATCATCTTGAACAATATCGTGATTCAAAGCCTGATATTGAAAAAGCTATTGATTATGCAATTAAAGAATCTCCTTCCTTTGGTGGTTTTGTATTAACTAAACGTATTGACAACAAGATTGCATCGGCAGTTGTTGTTAATTGTACAGGCATGGAAGGTTACATACCTGAAAATATTTTGGTATACATAGCAACTCATAAAGATTACAGAGGTAAAGGCATAGGCAAGGAAATTATGTCGAAAGCACTTGAAATTGCTAAAGGCAATGTTGCTTTACACGTTGAACACGATAATCCTGCAAAATTCTTATACGAAAAGCTAGGTTTTACCAATAAATACCTTGAAATGAGATTAATTAAAAAATAATTATTATGGCTTATATAACTTTAAATCCTAAAAAATTAAAAGCTAATTACGAATACTTAACCAAACTTTTTAATAAACATAATATTCAATGGACAATAGTGTCAAAAATGTTATGTGGTAACGAATTATTTGTTCGTCAATTACTTGAACTTGGCGTTAAGCAGGTTTCTGACTCAAGGGTTTCTAACTTAAAAGTTGTGAAAAGTATTAATCCAAATGTCGAAACTATTTATATTAAACCTCCTGCCAAACGCTCTGTTAAAGGTGTTGTTAAGTATGCTGATATTAGTATGAATACCGAAATTGATACTATTCAGCTTATTTCGGAAGAAGCTTCTCGCCTGAACAAAACTCATAAAATTATCATTATGATTGAATTGGGCGAACTACGCGAAGGCGTTATGGGCGATAGTTTTATTAATTTTTATGAAAAAGTATTTAATCTCAAAAATATTGAAGTTATTGGTGTTGGCGCTAATCTGTCTTGTTTGTATGGCGTTTTGCCTAATCACGATAAGTTAATTCAATTAAGCCTTTATAAACAATTAATTGAAGCTAAATTTAACAGAAAATTAATGTATGTTTCAGGTGGTTCTTCTGTTACTATACCCTTAATTTTTAAAAAATCTCTTCCTAAAGGTGTTAATCATTTTAGAGTTGGCGAAACTTTATACTTAGGAACTGATGTTTATCACGATAAACCTTTTAAAAATATGAATTCTGATGTTTTTAAACTGTATACTGAAATTATTGAACTTATTGAAAAACCTATTGTTCCTAATGGCGACATGGGTACTAATGTTGATGGTAAACAATTCGATTTTGATGATAATTTAATTGGTAAAACTACTTATAGAGCTATTGTTGACATTGGGTTGCTTGATGTTGAACAAAAACATATTAAACCAATTGATAACGATATTTCTATTGTTGGAGCTAGCTCTGATATGTTTGTAGTTGATCTAGGACTTAATAACAAAAATTATAAAGTTGGCGATCTGATAGAGTTTAAAATGGATTATATGGGAACCCTCAGGATAATTAGTTCAAACTATATTGATAAAAGATTGGAATAATCTTTTAAAATTTATTGCACATAAACTATAAGAAGCATAATAACTCTCTAAACTGCTTCTTTTATGTTTTGTAATAATTCATTATTATTAGTGGCTAATAGTTTGTATCTGACAGTAAGGTTACACACTTTTAGTAATAGTGCCAGTTTATTATTGTAGTAGTTATTTGAATTATTGAAAGTATTAAGAAAAAAAAACATAATTATTGATAATGAAGGTATTCATACTTCAAAAACAGAAATAATTAAATCAATATTTTAAAAAATATTTTTTTTTAAAGTTTATACTTATCTTTGTAAAAATTTAAATTATTTAAATACTTAAATATTTTAAATTTTAAAATCAATTTCAAATCAAAATTATTAACCCCAAAAATAAATTATTATGAGTTTAACAAAAGAATTTAAAGATTTTGCAATGCGTGGAAACGTTGTCGATATGGCCGTTGGCATTATCATTGGTGGTGCTTTCGGGAAAATTGTTTCTTCAATAGTTTCCGATATTATTTTACCACCTATTGGTTTATTATTAGGTGGGGTAAAATTTACCGACCTTAAAATAATTATTAAAGATGCTATACCTGCACAATTAGATGCAACAGGTAATGTTATCACTGAATTAATTCCAGCAGTTAGTATCAATTACGGCAACTTTATACAAGTTACTTTAGATTTTATAATTATTGCTTTTGCAATTTTCATGATAATTAAAGCTATGAATGCAGCCAAAAAGAAAGAAAAAGAAGTTACTGCACCTCCTGCTCCACCTGCTCCTTCAAAAGAAGAAACTTTGTTAACAGAAATTAGAGATTTACTTAAAAATAAATAATCATTAATTTTAAATTTTTAAACGAGTATGTTCTATAAGCATACTCGTTTTATACAATATAATTAAAAACCAATATATTAAGAATATGAAAAAAATCAATCAATTAGCAATAATATTATTTATTGCTTTTAATTTTGCTGCTTGTAATACAGGCAATAATGACAAGCCAAATCTAACACCTGAACAAGAAATTAAAATAGTTGATTCTGTTTCAAAAGAAAACAATGTTAAAATTGATGAACTCGAAAAAGATGTTGAAGATTTGCAAAACGAAGTTGACAAATTGTTAAACGAAATAAACAAATAAAACTATGAAAACAATATTATTAATCGCTGCTTTTGCAATTGCAATAACTGCTTCTACTCCTAATTGTATTATTGCACAAAATCAACCTAACAAAGAAAATAAAAAGCCTAACGATAAAGGCAATCTAAATCAAAAAGGTAAAGAAAACCAAAACAATAAAGATAAAGGACAAAACAAAGAAAAAGCTGATAAAGCTGATAATAAACAAGACAAAGCTACAATAAATTCTAACAAAAATAAAGATAAAGATAAAGATAAGTCAAAGCCAGATTCTGTTTCTGATTCAGAAAATAAAGGCAATGCTTATGGGAAAAATAAAGGCGATATGACAGGACGTGAATTTGGACAGATGCGTTCGGAACAAGCCCGTAATAAACATAAAAAAAACCTTGAAGGCTCTGATGCTAAACTCGAAAAGCAAGAAAACAATATTCAGGAAAGCAAAAGAAAAATTAAAGAAGGCTATGATAAATTAGAAAAAGATAAAGCTAACAATAAAATTTCGGATAAAGAGTATAAAGAAAAGAAAGAAGCTCTCGACAAATTAAATGAAAAAACTCAAAAAACCGAAGCTGAAATAAAAGCTGAGCGTCAAAGAATTAAAACTTCTATTGAGGAAATAATGGAGTAATTTGTAAGCAAATTTTTTGAAAAATGCTCTGACGAACAATAGTTTATCAGAGCATTTTTTTTATTTAGTTTTTTTTAATGTTTTTTAAACAATACTTTGTTAAATTTATTTAAGAAATAAACATATAAAACAATATTAGTCTTAATATTTATTTTTACAATACAGTGAGCAATTTAAAAGTTCAAATCATTAAATTTATACTTTGAAGATTTACATAATTCTTGTAAATTTGCAAAAAATTAAAAAACTAAAAAATATGGCTACTACTGCAGATATTAGAAACGGATTAACTATTATTTTCAATAACGAAATCTATACTATTGTTGAATTTCAGCATGTAAAACCAGGTAAAGGTGGAGCTTTTGTTAGAACTAAACTTAAAAATGTTAAAACAGGCAAAGTAATTCCCAACACATTTAATTCGGGTGCTAAACTTGATCTTGCCCGCGTTGAAAGAAGACCTTATCAGTTTTTATACAAAGATGAAGACAGCTTTCATTTTATGAATAATAATACTTTTGAACAAGTAAATATAGAACCTTCGCTTATAGAAGCACCTGAACTTATGAAAGAAGGGCAAGATGTTGAAATTATATTTGATGCCGATACAGAAACGCCAATAAATTGTGAATTACCGCCTTTTGTTGAATTAGAGGTTACTTATTCGGAGCCTGGTGTTAGAGGCGATACAGCAACTAATACATTAAAGAATGCTACATTAGAAACAGGAGCCGAAATTATGATACCATTATTTATTAACACAGGCGAAAAAATACGTGTTGATACTCGCACAAAATCTTATTCAGAAAGAGTGAAAAAATAAATTTTCTTTAAATGCTACTTGAAAAACCATACCACCTTAGCGAAATAGCTGCATTATTAAAAATGCACTATGTTGGAGAACCTGAACATGTTATTACAGGTATTAATGAAATACACAGAGTTGTTGCAGGCGACATTACCTTTGTTGATCATCCCAAATATTATAATAAAGCTCTTAACTCAAAAGCAACTACAATAATTATCAATACCGAAGTAGATTGCCCTGAAGGGAAAGCTCTTATCTTATCAGATGACCCTTTTCGAGATTATGTTTTTTTAGTTAAAACCTTTAAACCCTTCAACGCATCTTCTTCAGCTATTAGTCCTTTGGCTATAATAGATGAAACTACTATTATCCAACCTAACGTTTTTGTTGGTAATAATGTTAAAATAGGTAAGAACTGTATTATTCACGCTAATGTTGCAATATATGACCACTGCGTAATTGGTGATAATGTTATTATACATTCAAACTCTACTATTGGTGGTGATGCTTTTTATTACAAACGCCGCCCCGAAGGCTACGACAAACTGGAAAGCTGTGGTAGAGTTGTTATTGGCGATAATGTTGAAATAGGATGCAGTTGTGCTATTGATAAAGGTGTTTCATCTGATACCATTATTGGCAAAGGTACTAAGATAGATAACCATGCACAAATTGGGCACGATACCGAAATTGGTAATAATTGTCTTATTGGTTCGCATGTTACAATTGCAGGAGTTACAAAACTTGAAGATGATGTAATTCTTTGGGGACAAGTTGCAGTTAATAAAGATATTGTAATTGGTAAAGGGGCTATTCTATTAGCTTATTCGGCTGTTAATAAATCTATTGAAGGTGGCAAAACTTATTTTGGTGTCCCTGCTCAGGAAGCAAGAAAAAAATGGCGCGAAGTTGCCTTATTGATGAGATTGCCCGAGTTATTTGAAAAAATGAAGGGTTGAAAAACAATATATTTGTTATCGAATTATCTTATTTTATAAAGAAAGAATAACATATTAACAACTTATTAACAA
>CAZDEU010000025.1:0-25376 GCA_964504265.1 uncultured Bacteroidales bacterium | reverse complement strand
ATCATATTAAAATTCGTAGAGGTCGGTTGTCCTGAATTTTTAACCCCAAAGGGATATTTTATATTTTTTTATTTAAATTCTTTTTTTTTTGTATTTTTTAAAAAAACTACATTAACTTTGTAAATTATGATTATTGAAATTTGAACTCTAAAAAAATTAACATATTTTAAAAATTTAAAAATAAAGCAATGAAAACCATTTTAACTAAAATTGGCATATTAGGCGTTGTTTTCGGATTAATGATATCATTCAATTCCTGCACTAAAAAAAGGGATAAAGTTGAACAAACTGCCAAAGATTACGGGATTGCGGAAATTATTTTTAATGATATTGTAAATCAGGTTGATAAAGCTATAAAAATGACTTTTTCGGGTAATAAAAATAATAATAATTCTTGCCCTCTTATTACTCTTACTCCTACTGTTCCCGAAGCTACTTTTCCCAAAACCGTAACTATTGATTTTGGCTCTGGTTGTACAGGACCTAATGGCGTTATTAGAGCTGGAATTATTACTGCTACCATTAGTGGTAAATATAGCGAACCAGGCACTATTGTTAATGTTGCTCTAAAAAATTATACCCGAAATGGTTTTTCTGTTAAAGGTGAACAAACTATTACAAATGCAGGAAAGAACGCATATTCTAATACGATATATAATATTGTTGTTACTGATGCTATTATAAACACTAACGAAGGTACTATAAGCTGGTCTTCTATTCAAAAACGTGAATGGCTTTTAGGCGAAGATACTCCATGGCCCGAACTTATTGATGATGTTTTTCGTACAACTGGGCTGGTAAAAGGTGTTAACACTGAAGGTGAAAGTTTTAAAGGCAATATATTGCTTCCTTTAAAGTCTGATTTTAATTGCAGATTTATTACCGAAGGCTCCGTAAATTTAAAAGTTGACGATTTGCCTGGTCAAACTCTTTACTATGGTTCAGGTGCTTGCGATGATAAAGCTGAATTAACATATAATAACAAATTTTTTAAAGTTAATTTATATTAATATTTTAATTAAAATATTTTAGCCTTTGGGTGGAGTTCATAAAATTTGTATTCCGCCCTTTAATTTTTATTTACATTTGCAGGCTTTTTAATAATTTTAATTTTTAACTAATGAATATAATTATTGCAGGCGACGGTGAAGTTGGATTGCATCTTGCAAAGTTGCTTACAAGCGAAAACCATAATATTACTATTATAGCGCAAAGCGATGATTTGCTGAAAACGGTCAGCTCTAATGACGATTTTATGGCAATTCAAGGCGATTCTACTTCTCTTAGCGTTCTTAAAGACGCAGGCACACGAAAAGCAAATCTTTTTATCTCTGCTGTTCACGACGAAAACATTAACATTATTTCGTGCATATTAGCTAAAAAAATTGGTGCCGAACGTACTATTGCGCGTATCTCAAGCCTCGAATACCTGCAACCCGAAAACAAAGAATTATTTAAAGGTATTGGAATAGACTCTTTGATATGCCCCGAACGAATTGCAGCTAACGAAATTATTAAACTTATTAAACAAAACGCAGCAACCGAAATTTTTGACTTTTCTCAAGGCAAATTATCTTTATTCCTTATTAAACTGGATGAAAACGCTTTGGTTATCGGGAAAACTTTAAACACAATTGCAATTGAAAATCCTCATTTAAGTTTCAGAGCCGTTGCTATACACCGCAATGGTAAAACAATAATTCCACGAGGTAACGACACTTTTGAAAACGGCGACCTTGCTTATGTTATTACCAAACCTCAAGGTATTGATGAATTACTGAAACTCGGTGGCAAGCAAAAAATGGTGATTAATAATATTATGATTGTTGGTGGTAGCAGAATTGGCAAAAAAGCCGCCATTGAGCTTGAAAAAGATTATAATGTTAAAATTATTGAAAACGACATTGAACGTTGCAACGAGCTTGCTAATATGTTTAATAATACTTTGATTATTCACGGTGATGCACGCGATATTGATTTACTTAATGAAGAAGGTATAAGCGAAACTGATGCATTTATTGCTGTTACCGAAGATTCTGAAACAAATATTCTTACATCACTACTTGCTAAAAGATTAGGAGTCAAAAAAATTATTCCACTAATCGAAAATATTGACTATCTGGACGTTGCACAAAATATAGGATTAGATATTTTTATTAATAAGAAATTAATAACTGCTAGTTATATCTTTAGGTTTACTATGCGAGCCGAAGTTAGCTCAATAAAGTGTTTAAATGGCGTAGACGCTGAAGTTCTTGAATTTGTCGTCAAAAAAGGCGCTTATGTTACTAAAAAACCAATTAAAAATATTGATTTGCCTTCCGATGCTATTATTGGTGGAATTGTTAGAGGCAAAGAGGCTTATATTGCAGTTGGTGATTTACAAATAAAAGAAGACGACCACGTAGTAGTTTTTTCTATGCCCCATGCAATTAAAAACGTTGAAAAACTGTTTCGCTGATAATCATTTTTTTTTTCGCTAATGTCGAACTGGATAAAAATTAATACTAATCTTATACTTAGGTTTATTGGAGCTATGCTTATGATATTCGGAGCTTTTATGGCTCTATGCATCCCCGTAGCTTTATGGTATAAAGATAGCAATATTTTTCCTCTTGCTATATCGGCAATGATTACCTCTACAACAGGGCTTTTTTTAAGAATTATTGCCGGTAAAGTTACCTCTAATTCAATATCAAACCGAGATGCTTATCTTATTGTTACTTTTGGCTGGGTAGCTATTGCCCTTACTGGTTCTTTGCCTTATTTACTTAGCGGTGTTATAACAAATTTTTCTTCGGCTGTGTTTGAAAGCGTTTCTGGTTTAACTACAACTGGAGCTACAGTAATTAGAGATGTTGAATCTGTGTCGAAAGGCATTTTATTATGGCGTAGCTTATCGCAATGGTTAGGCGGTATGGGCTTTGTTATGCTTATAATCACTTTAATTCCAATGCTTGGAACTGGAGGATTAAATGTTATGGCTTCCGATATTTTAGATATGACATCAGAAAAGCCTGGTCGTACTTTTTTAAAAAGTATTCGATGGATTTGGCTTGTTTATACTATTCTTACATTAATTTTTGCAATTGTATATAAACTGTTAGGCATGCAAAGTTTTGATGCTCTATGCCACGCCTTTTCCACAATTTCTACTGGCGGGTTTTCAACTCATAACGACAACGCTGCTTTTTTTTCTCCTCAAGTTCAATATGCTATGATGTTTTTTATGATATTGTCAGGAGCTAATTTCCCCTTATTAGTTAAGGCGCTAAGTGGTAAACCTCTTAGATTATTCAAAAGTCAGGAATTAAGATATTATCTGTTCCTGATTTTGTTTATTTCTTTAATAATTTCTGCAGTACTTATTTTTATACAAGGTGTTAATATTGAAATAGCATTACGCGAAGCTTTTTTCCAAGTCATCTCATTTATTTCCACAACAGGCTATATTGTTACCGATTACACATTGTGGGTTTCTCCTTTGTGGCTGATTTTATTTTTATTAATGCTAACAGGAAGTTGCTCGGGATCTTCAGGCGGCGGTTTAAAAGTGATGAGACAACTTATTATGCTCAAAAATACTTCAAACTCAATCCGTAATTTAGTTAATCCTCATGCTGTTTACGTTGTTCGTATTGATAAAAAAATTATAAGCGAAGATGTTATTTACAATGTACTTGCTTATTATTTCATCTACCTAGTTGTTTTTGCTATCGGGTCTTTTTTGATTACTTTAACAGGTTCAGATTTCAGAACATCAATAGGCATTGCAGCTTCATCAATTGGAAATTTAGGACCAGGAATCGGTTACGAAGGTCCCTTTCCTATATACGATAATTTTTCTTCAACAGGCAAATGGCTGGTAAGCGGATTAATGCTTATAGGTAGATTAGAGTTTTTTGCAATTCTCATACTTTTTACTTCTTCATTTTGGAAAAAATAATTTTAAAAATATGATTATCAAATAATGCAATCACAAAAGGTAAATAAGCACATAATAATAAAAGTAACAGGAATGGTTCTGATAATTGAAGGATTATTCATGCTGAGCTGTTTGCCAGTTTCTATACATTTCGGGGGCGAAGATTTTTTATCAATATTAATATCTGGAGTTTTTATTCTGATATTAGGAGCTATATTATGGTACTTAAAAAGATCGGTTAATCAAAAAGATGTGTCTAAAAAAGACGGGCACCTTATAGTTGTTTTAATTTGGGTAGTTATGTCATTGTTTGGTGCTTTACCTTTTTATATTAGTGGTTATATTCCAAGCTATACTGATGCTTTTTTTGAAACTATTTCAGGATTTTCTACCACTGGTGCAACAATATTAACCGATATTGAAGTTTTGCCCAAAGGGCTTTTATTTTGGCGCAGTTTTACACAATGGATAGGTGGTCTCGGAATAATTGTTTTTACAGTTGCTGTACTACCTTTATTCAGTTTTGGTGGTATGAACATATTTACAGCCGAAGCGCCTTGTTTTGCAAAAGAAAGATTACATCCACGAATTGTTATTACTGCTCGACGATTATGGGTTATTTATCTGTCTCTTACTTTAGTTCAAATTGCTTTGTTAATGATTGGTAAAATGAACTGGTACGAAGCTGTTTGCCATTCTTTTACTACTGTTTCTACAGGAGGATTTTCTCCCTTAAATTCTAGCATAGCAAGCTATTCAACTTATATCCAATATATTATTATAATATTTATGCTTCTTGGTGGTATTAGTTTCCCTTTATATTACTTTTTTTTTAAAAAACAATTTTCAAAAATATTTAAAAACGAAGAGCTGCAATTTTACCTTGTTGTTATAATTATTGCTTCTTTATTTATTACAATTGGTTTATTTGTTGTTTATGGTGGCGATATCGAAAAATCTCTCAGAACTGCTCTTTTTCAAGTTACTAGCATAATTACAACAACAGGTTATATAACTTCCGACTATATGATATGGCCATCTTATTTATGGTTTATTATTTTTTTACTTATGTTTTTTGGCGGTATGACTGGTTCTACTTCAGGTGGTTTAAAAATGATGCGATACCTCATATTATTCAAAAATGTTAAAAATGAATTTAAAAGACTTCTGCATCCCAATGCTATTATTAATGTGAGATTCATGGGAAAGGTTGTACCTCGCCAAACAATTATAAATATTCTTTCTCTTTTTATTATATATATGCTTGCTTTTGGTGCAGGTGTTATTATTCTTGTTTCTTTCGGACTTAATTTTGCTGACTCCTGTGGCTCAGCTATATCTTGCATTAATGCTGTTGGTCCTGGACTCGGTTCTACGGGAGCAATAGGAAATTATGCTCACCTTCACGATATTAGCAAATGGACTTTATCAACTCTTATGCTAATGGGACGTTTAGAATTTTTTGCCTTTCTCATTGTTTTATCTCCCACTTTCTGGAAAAAATAATTTGTTATTTAATGCTTAAAAATTATATATTTGAAATTTGTATTTATTAAATATTTTTTCGATTTAATCACTTGTCTTTTTTAAAATGATAAAATTATCTGCAGTAGTTATTACTTATAACGAAGAAAAAAATATTGCGCGGTGCATCAACTCCCTTAAAAAAGTTGCAGACGACATAATTGTTGTCGATTCATTTTCGACTGATAAAACAGAAGAAATCTGCCTCTCGCTCAATGTTAGATTTGAAAAACATAAATTTGATGGTCACATTGAACAAAAGAATTACGCCCTTACTAGAGCTTTATTCCCCTTTATTATTTCGCTTGATGCCGACGAGGAATTGTCGCCTCTGCTTATTAAATCAATTATTGAAGTTAAAAACAACAAAATTGCCGATGGTTATACAATGAACAGGCTTACGAACTACTGCGGCAAATGGATAAGACACGGTGGTTGGTACCCCGATAAAAAATTGCGTTTATGGGACAGCACTAAAGGTAGTTGGCAAGGCGTAAATCCGCACGATTGCTACAAAATGCAGGCTAATTCGGTTATTAAACATCTTAAAGGCGACATTCTTCATTATTCTTATTATTCTATTGAGCAGCATCTTAATCAAGTTAATAATTTTACAAATATTACCTCTAAACAATATTTTATTAAAGGTAAAAAATCAAGTTTATTCAAAATATTTGCAGCTCCTGTTTTTAAGTTCTTTCGCGATTTTGTCGTAAGAACAGGCTTCTTAGACGGTTATTATGGTTATGTTATTGCAAAAATTTCTGCACACGCTGTTTTTATTAAATATGCCAAAATCAGAGAGCTTAACAAAACAAAAAAGTATAATGAAAAAAAATCTTAGAATTATTATAAGCAGAACCGATGCAATAGGAGATGTTGTGCTTACTTTGCCTGTGGCTTATCTGCTTAAAAAATTCATACCTTATTGTACTGTTATTTTTTTAACTAGAACTTATACTAAACCTGTAGTTGATTCATGTATTTATGTCGATGAAATCGCTAATTTTGACGAAACATCTGATATTGACACAGTTGCTTTTTTAAAAAACCTTAATGCTGATGCTATTGTTCACATTTTTCCAGATAAGAATGTAGTTAAAGCAGCCTTTAAAGCTAAAATACCTTTAAGAATTGGCACCTCTCACCGTATTTACAATATTTTCAGATGTAATCATCTTGTTAATTTTACAAGAAAAAAATCTTCTCTGCACGAAGCCCAGCTTAATATTAAGTTATTAAAATATTTTGGTATTCAAGAAATTCAAGATAAAAATGAGTTTTTTGAAATGTTTGGACTCGAAAAAATTGAACCTCTTAATACAGAATTAAAATCATTACTTTGCCCCAACAAATTTAATCTTATTTTACACCCTAAAAGCAAAGGCAGCGCAAGAGAGTGGGGTATTAAAAATTATCAAAATCTGATATCTTTACTAGATTCTGAAAAATTTAAAATATTTATTACAGGCACCGATAAAGAAAGAAAAAATGTAGATAATCTGTTCAAAATTAACGATAATAAACCTATTGATTTAATGGGCAAATTAAGTTTATCCGAACTTATCAGCTTTATTAATGAAGCTGATGGACTAATAGCTTGCAGTACTGGACCTTTGCATATTGCAGCCGCTTTAAATAAAAAGGTTGTAGGAATTTTCCCTCCAATTAAGCCTATGCACCCGGGACGTTGGGCACCACTTGGTAAATATGCTGAAGTTATCTTTAAAGAAATTGAATGCTCAAAATGCCGTAAATCAAAGCATTGCGAATGTATTGAAGCTGTGAAACCTGAAGAAGTTTTTCAAAAACTCGAAAAATTAATCAGTCTTTAAATTTTACAAAAAGATATTGACTAATTATTAGCAAAACCATAGTAAAAATTATACTTAATGAGGTTCTCAACAAAGTGTGAGGCAATTCTGAAAATTTAAATACTTCAAGCATAAAAAAACATAAATGATGAATTGCAACCATTACAAGTGAGTAATTGAAGAACCACTTAAATCCTAAATCCTTAATAGTTGGTTTCATACCTTGTTCATAATCCTTACGCGAAGAAATTATTTTTAAAATCCCCGACCTGCTAAACGCCATTAGTGTAGTTGATGCCGCATGCATCCCCGCTGTATCTGAAAACATATCCATAGTTAGACCTATGCTAAATCCTAATATTAACAATAACCATTTAGGCGTCTCAAAGGGTAACAACAAAACAAACAACACATAAACATACGAATTGAGATAACTGCTGACCTGAATATTGTTCAGTATCAACACCTGAACAAATATCAAGAAAATAAATCGCAACAAATTATCTCTTACAATTTTTATCATTCCTTTTCGCTATTTTCTATTAAGTTTTCAAGTTCTTCTTTCATCAAATTTTTCACAACATATACCCAAGTTACACATCTATAATCTATTGAAAATAATACTTTTATACTTAAAAAATCTTCACCCTTTTTATTGCTCACTTCTGCCACAGTTCCTATTAAAATACCTTCTGGAAATAAATTTGAATAACTACCAGTAACAATGGTATCACCTATTTCAACCTCAACATGAGTCGGAACGTCAGTTAAATCGGCATAATAACTGTTATTACCTTTCCAAATCAAGGTTCCAGGGTAATCATTTTTTTTAATTTTTGCAACTAATCTGCTTTTTTCATGAAGTATAGAAATTACAGAAGAAAAATTTTCTGATGTAGTAGTAACAATTCCAATTACACCGTTAGGTGCTATTACTGCCATATCTTTTGAGATTCCCTGCTTAAAACCTTTGTTTAATGTAAGGTAATTATTGCGTCTATTTACCGAATTATTGATAACCATAGCTGAAATGTATTCATATTGCTGTCTGTACAATGTATCATTTACTTCAATTATATTATTATCGGTTACTATATATGAATTTTTTGATAATGATTTAAGCATAGCATTTTCGTTAGCTAATATTTTATTTGCTTTTCTTAAACCAAAATATTGCGAAATATTACTAGAAATTTCTAATATGCTGCCGGTTATTTTATTTGATGAACTAATAATTACAGCCCGCTGATAATTCGTATTATTTATAATTAATGTAAATGCAATAATCTCTAAAATCAGAAAAAGAATAAAAACATTATATTTCCAGAGAAATTGAAAAAGATTACGCATATAATAATTATCAACAAATAAAATTTACTCACCTAATACAAAAAATCATAGATAAATTAGATTACTTAATCAAGAAAGTAAATTTATCAAAATTTTTCAAAGCTATACCTGTACCACGAGCAACAGCTCTAAGTGGGTCTTCAGCTATATGTACAGGCAATTGCGTTTTTACAGCAATCCTTTTATCTAATCCTCTTAACAAAGACCCACCACCAGCAAGATATATTCCTGTCCGGTAAATATCAGCCGAAAGCTCAGGCGGCGTTAATTCTAAAGTATTGAGAATTGCAGCTTCAATTTTGGTAATTGATTTATCAAGTGATGCAGCAATTTCAGAATAATTAACCATAATTTCTTTAGGAATGCCTGTAAGCATATCTCTACCGTGAACGGGAAAATCGGCGGGCGGGTTTTCAACCTCGGTCAACGCAGCGCCTACCTCAATTTTAATTCTTTCTGCAGTTCGTTCTCCAATATTAATATTATGATGCTTACGCATATACTCTTCAATGTCTTCGTTAAAATCATCACCAGCAATACGTATTGAAGTACTACACACAATACCGCCAAGTGCAATAACGGCAATTTCGCTTGAACCACCACCAATATCAATTATCATATTTCCCATTGGTTCAAGTACATCAATACCAATACCAATAGCCGCTGCCATAGGCTCATGAATTAGCCGTACTTCTTTAGCACCAGCTTGCTCGGCTGAATCACGTACTGCACGTTCTTCTACCTCTGTAATACCAGAAGGAATACAGATAACCATCCTAAGAGCAGGTGAAAAAAGAGGGCGTTTAGGCGAAATCATTTTTATCATTTCGCGTATCATATGTTCTGCCGATTGAAAATCAGCAATAACACCATCTTTTAATGGTCTGATAGTCTTAATATTCTCATGCGTTTTGCCGTGCATCATCATCGCTTTCTTACCCACAGCAATAATTTTGTTTGAACGCCTGTCAATAGCAACAATTGAAGGTTCATCAACTACAACTTTGTCGTTGTTGATTATAATAGTATTGGCCGTTCCGAGGTCAATAGCAATTTCTTTGGTTAAAAAGGAAAAAAGACCCATATCTAGATATTCAGCTTACTGAAATATTTTTGAAATTTATAATATTATTAAATGCAAAAGTATTGTATTTTTATCTAAATGACGAATTTTTAACTGATTTTTTATTAAAATTTACTTTTTTTTAAAAAATACTTTTTAAAAACGTTTTAGTAGTTAATTTTCAATAATATAATACAATAATAAAAAATTTATAATACAATAATAAAAAATTTATAATTTTGTTTTAGATTTTAAAATAAATAAATTTAAATTTATAACTAAATAAAAATAAATGCAAATGAAAAAATTTTCAGGCAACATCGTTGATGTTAATAACAAACGAATTTTTAAAGGTTCTATTGAAGTTGATAATGGTAAAATATTATCTGTTAAAGAAGAACATACAAATGATGAACATTATATAGTACCTGGTCTTGTTGATGCTCATGTTCACGTTGAAAGCTCTATGCTTATTCCATCTGAATTTGCACGCGTGGCAAGTGTACACGGGACAGTAACTTGTGTATCGGACCCTCACGAAATTGCAAATGTATGCGGTATAAATGGTGTTAAATTTATGATAAACAACGGCAAAAAAGTTCCTTTCAGATTTTATTTCGGCGCTCCGAGCTGCGTACCTGCTACCGATTTCGAATCGGCTGGTGCTGTTTTAGGATCTGCCGAAGTTGATGAACTTCTGAGTATGGACGAAGTTATTTACCTTGCCGAAATGATGAATTTTCCAGGCGTACTCTACAACGATAAAATAGTATATGAAAAAATAAATATTGCCAAAAAATACAATAAAGTAATCGACGGACACGCTCCTGGTCTTATTGGCGACGAAGCCGCAAAATATGCTAATGCAGGCATAACAACAGACCACGAATGCATTAATATTGAAGAAGCTATTGCTAAAATTAAAAATGGTATGTTAATTCAAGTTAGGGAAGGTAGCGCCGCAAAAAATTTTGACGCATTAATTGAACTTCTAAACATATATCCCGATAATGTTATGTTCTGCTCCGATGATAAGCACCCTAATGATTTAATAAAAGGTCATATTAACTTACTTGTTAAAAGAGCTATTAAAGCTGGCTATGACCCTATAAAAGTTTTGAGAGCATGCACAGCTATTCCAGTTAATCATTATGGTTTAAACTCAGGCTTACTTCGTGAAGATGATAACGCTGATTTTATTATTGTTGATAATCTTAATGATTTTAACGTTTTAGAAACTTATATCAACGGTAAAATGGTTGCCCAAAATGGTAAAACCCTAATTAACAGTGTTAATGAAACTCCTATCAACAATTTCAATGCTAAGTATATTTCTGCTGACCAACTTAAAGTTAATGCTGAAAACGATACTATAAGAGTAATTGAGGCTTATGATGGGCAGCTCGTTACTGGTTCTAAAAATCTTAAAGCTAATATTAAGGATGGTTTTATTGAATGCAACACCGAAAATGATATTGCTAAGATTGTAGTATTGAACAGATATAATGATTCTAAACCCTCTGTCGCTTTTATAACTGGCTTTGGTTTTAAAAAAGGGGCTATTGCTTCTACTGTAGCCCACGATAGCCATAATATTATTGCAATTGGTCTTGATGATACTGAAATAGCATCGGCTATAAATGCATTAATTGATGCTAAAGGCGGTGTTTGTGTGTCTAAAAATAATATTAATACTATTCTGCCATTACCGGTTGCAGGTTTAATGTCAAACACTGACGCTTATAGTTTCGCCCAACAATATGAAAACATTGATAAAAAAGCAGCAGATTTATGTTCTGGACTAACTGCACCATTAATGACGTTATCTTTTATGGCTTTGTTGGTACTACCCGATTTAAAGATAAGCGATAAAGGTCTATTTGACGGCAAAAAATTTAAATTTACTTCAATATTTGATATTAATTAGTATAAAAAAATTAATTTTTCTTGTTTTGTCATAAAAAATTATTATTTTAGCAAAAAATTTTAAAAACTATGGCAAAAAGAATTGACATCAAAAAATTAGAAGAAGCTGCTAACAGGCTTCGCGTTTTATCTCATCCTATGAGAATTGCTATAATTGATCTTCTAATTAAACATAAAAGGATGAATGTAACTGAAATTTATACCAAACTGGAGTTAGAACAAGCTCCCGTATCTCATCATTTAAGTTTACTGAAACATCAAGGTTTGGTAAAATCTGTAAAAGTTGGAAGAAGATCTTATTATAGTTTAAGGCAAAAAGCGTTGGAAAAAATTATTGAATGTATTAAAAAATGCAGAAAGTGATTTTTTTTATATACATATAATCAGTATATTATAATCTAAAAAATTATATATTTTGCATTCATTTTTTTCTGCCAAAATCTGCTGGAATTTCACCCCAGGCGGATGTTTTCCATTTTAATAATTGATTTTCCCAATTATTATTATGCAACCAATCTATTGCTCTATCAATAATACCAAATACCAATGGACCTGGGTTACCGCTGCATGCCGCATCAGCAGATATACTGTCTTTTATATAAGGTATATTTATTTCATTTGTATCAATAAGTTTAATATCAAATTGCTTAGCTATATTATATTTATTTTGATCGGCAGAAAATGCCTTTTCAGCTTCTTCAATAGTTTTGAACGATTTATACTTTGCTCCTTCAAATTTAAAAACTTGATTTTTACATTCTTCCCAACTTGTATAAATTCCAGGTTTCCTGCCTAACCATACAACGTAAAATTTACTTTTCGACATAATATAATAATTTTGATGTTTTATTTGTTAATAATTTAAAAACAATATTTAAGAACTTTATATTATATTTAGTGCAAATTTATTTATTTTTAAATCAAAATCTTTATTATATGAACTCAAAGTTGATAATATTAATTGCAATAACTCTTTCGTTTGCTATTAGCTCATGTCGCCAAGATGAGGTTTTCCGCAAATATCAAAAACTTGATAATTACCAGTGGAATAAAGATAAAAATATTGTTTATAATTTTGAAATAAATGATATTAAAAGTATATACGATGTTTTAATTGCTATAAGGCATACTCCTCAATATCCATACGCCAACTTACAGTTAAATATGAGCATAATTTCTCCTTCAGGTCAGGAGCGTACCAAAGACCATGATTTGTATATACGAAATAATAACGGCTCTTTTAAAGGGGAAGGTATGGGCGATATTTATGATGTTGAATTTTTAACCCTTGAAAAAATTAATTTTACTGAACAAGGCAAATATACAGTTGAACTTCATAGCTTAATGCCTAAATATTCTACACCAGCCTTGATGGAAATAGGTTTAATTATTAAAAAAAGTAAATAATTATTGCTTTGGAACTCATCAATAATAAAAAAACACTTCAAGAAATACTAAACAGCTTGCCTAATAACCCAGGCGTATATAGGTTTTTCGATAATAATCATAATATTTTATATATTGGAAAAGCTAAAAACTTAAAAAAAAGAGTTTATTCATACTTTTCTCACATAAATGACTTAAGCGGCAAAATAAAAGTATTAGTCAAAAAAATTTCAAGTATTGAATACATTATTGTTGAATCTGAATATGAGGCATTACTCCTCGAAAATACTCTCATAAAAGAGTATCAGCCAAGATATAACGTAATGCTCAAAGATGATAAAACTTACCCATGGATATGTATTAAAAAAGAGCCTTTTCCAAGAGTTTTTATTACACGAAATTATATACGCGATGGCTCTGAATATTTTGGTCCCTACGCTTCCGTTAAAATGATTCAAACTTTATTCGAACTAATTCGCAAACTTTATCAGCTTAGAACCTGCCGCCTTAATCTTACTCAAACTAATATTGATGCCAAGAAATTTAAAGTTTGCCTTGAATATCACATAGGTAACTGCCTTGCTCCTTGTATAGGTAATATAAATAATGTCGATTATTATAAGTTAATTGACGATATACGTGAAATTTTAAAAGGTAATATTTATTCTGTTACTAATCACCTTAAAAAACTAATGGCAACTTATTCTAAAAATCTTGAATTTGAAAAAGCTCAGATTGTTAAAGATAAACTTATTCTACTTGAACGCTATAAAGGAAAATCAACAGTAGTTAATCCTAATATTCACAATGTTGATGTTTTTAATATTATTTGCGATGAAAATTCTGGTTATGTAAATTATCTTAAAGTTGTTAACGGCTCAGTAGTTCAGGCGCATACTCTTGAACTTCTTAAAAAACTTGATGAAACTCCCGAAGAACTTTTACTTATCGCAATTGCCGATTTAAGAAAAAGATTTAACAGCAATTCTAATGAAATAATAGTACCTTTTGAATTAAGCCTTAAACTGCAAAATATTTTCGTTACAGTTCCACAAAGAGGCGACAAAAAACATTTACTTGATTTATCAGAAAGTAACGTTAGGCATTATATGTTTGAAAAAAACAAACATAAAGAATTGGCTGACCCTAACAGACATTCAAACAGAATTTTAGAAAAACTCAAAAAAGACCTTAAAATGCCTGTCCTGCCCGAACGTATTGAATGTTTTGATAATTCAAATTTTCAGGGAGACTTTGCTGTTGCGGCTATGGTCTGTTTCATTAATGGTAAACCAGATAAAAATGAGTATAGGCATTTTAACATTAAAAGTGTTGAAGGTCCCAATGATTACGCTTCTATGGAAGAAGTTGTATATAGAAGATATAAACGCAGACTTGATGAGAAACTTCCTTTACCTCAATTAATTATTATTGATGGTGGCAAAGGACAACTTAGCTCGGCTATTAAAAGCCTTGAAAAACTTAATCTAAGAGGAAATATTACTATTATTGGCATTGCCAAAAAATTAGAAGAAATCTATTTTCCCTATGACTCAATTCCTTTATATATTGACAAAAAATCAGAAAGTTTAAAATTAATACAAAGATTGAGAGATGAAGCACACCGCTTTGGAATTACTCATCACCGTAATAAAAGAGATAAAAGCACTTTAAAAACAGAATTAACTGACATTAAAAGTATTGGCTCTAAAACAGCAGAGCTTCTATTGAAAAAATTTAAATCAGTTAAAGGCATTGCCTCTGCTGATATTTCTGATATTGAAAAAATTGTAGGTAAAGCAAAAGCATTGAATATTTCTGAATATTTTAAGAAATCTTAATCAAAATCTCTTTGTTCTGACCAGTATTTATTAAATGATTTTTTTGTAAATTTTGGTAATTCACGCCTTAGTCCCCAAAACTTTTTAAATGTTTTTCCTAATACCCAGTTTTTAACTTTGTAATTTGCTATTTCTAATAATCCTCTTCTTAGCATTATTTGTTTGTAGGCAAACATAACAAATTTATCTGATTTTTTGTATAATTTGTGGGCTACAATATCGCGTCTGTTATACAATAATAAATGATGCAGTGGAATTTTAACAGGACATACTTCTGTACATTTACCACACAACGAACTTGCAAAGCTAAGATGCTGATAGTCATCTGCATCCTTTAACCATGGTGTAATAACTGCACCAATAGGACCACTATATGTTGTTCCATAAGCATGCCCTCCAATATTCTTGTAAATAGGACAATAATTAAGACAAGCACCACAACGAATGCACGATAAAGCTCTTCTTTGCTTAACCTGAGCTAAAAGATTTGTACGTCCATTATCTAATAAAATTACATACATTTCTTCGGGTCCATCACTCTCATCGTCTTGCCTTGGTCCCGTAAAAATTGAATTATAAACTGTTAAATGTTGCCCTGTACCATTAATTGACAATAGTGGCCAAAATAAATCCAAATCACTAAACGAGGGTATAATTTTCTCAATTCCTGTAATTGCTATATGTACTCTTGGAAATGAAGTCGACAATAAAGCATTTCCTTCATTTTCTGTTAAACAAACTGCCCCTGTTTCGGCAACTAAAAAATTACAGCCGGTAATGCCAATGTCAGCTCCTACAAATTTATTTCTAAGTAAATTTCTAACATAAGCTGTAATTTCTTCGGGTGTACTATCGGTTGGTGTACCAAATTTTTTATTAAAAAGTTCTGCAATATCTTTTTTTGATTTGTGCATTGCAGGAGTTACTATATGATAGGGTTTATCATCGTCTAATTGAACAATAAATTCGCCTAAATCGGTTTCAAGTGATTCAACACCATTTTTTTCTAAAACTTCATTAATCCCAATTTCTTCGCTAATCATTGATTTTGATTTAACGACTTTTTTAGCTCCCTGTTTTTTAACAATTGCAAGTACTTCTTTTATTACATCATGTTTATCTTGTGCCCATATAACCTTTCCACCCCGAGTAATAAAATTAGCTTCAAACTCAATAAGATATTTATCTAATTCATTTAAAACTTTGTTTTTACAAATTGCTGCGCGTCTCTTTGCAAGCTCAGCATCGCTGAAAAGATTTTTACCTTTATTGACAGCAGCCTCATATTTCGATATATTATATTTAATCTTATTACGATGCTCTATATCAAAAGCTTTATCTTCCGAGTCTTTTAAAAATTTTTCGTATATCTTATTTTTTTCTTCACTCATTAATTAATCCTTATTATTAATAGGAATTTTTTTAACTCTTGCTAAATGCCTTCCACCCTCAAAATCTGTTTCTAAAAATACTCCAACAATTTCTATAGCTTCAGAAACAGAAATAAAACGAGCTGGAATACATACAATATTAGCATCATTATGTAAACGTGCCAACTTGGCTATTTCGATATTCCACGATAAAGCAGCTCTCACCAAAGCATATTTATTTGCCGTTATACTAACTCCATTTCCACTTCCACAAATTAATATTCCTTTTTTAAATTCTGACTTATTTATACTTTTGGCTACTTTATGAGCAAAATCAGGATAATCAACACTATCTGACGAATAGCATCCAACATCCGTTACATTATAATTTTTAGTTTCTAAAAAATTTATAATTTTAGCTTTTAATTCAAAACCTGCATGATCGCTTCCAATAATAATTTTTTTCATTAAATCAAGTAGTGTTAATAAATATTTTGCAAAATTAATATAAAACTTAACAAAATTAAATATTATAAAAACTCTTTAAGCCTGATACACAACATTTAATATTTTTTTTTGTTTATGTATTTTGATTTATATTAATTTTCAACTTTATTTTGTGAATAAGTCTTTATTTTTGTTAGTAAATTTTAAAAAAATAATTTTTTAGTTAAAAATGCCTTTTTTAAAAAAATTATTGTAATGTTTTTAATATTTTTTTACCGCAAATGTTAATAATTTATGCTGTTAATAATTGAAATTTTATTAATATACGGTTTTATTAACAATATGTTCATAAAGTCGTAATAATCTAATATTCAATTGAAAATTAAATGAAAACTTTTAAAATAATGTTGATAAAAATTGATAACGAGAAAAACAAATTTTTTGCATTTATTTTTTCAACAGTATTAACAAGCTATTATTAATTATGTTTTTTTAATTTTAAAATTTTAAATAAATAATAATAATGAATAATGTTAATAAAATTGAATTTATTTCAAAAATTCAAAAATTGAAATCTGAAAAGAATGCTGTAATTTTGGCTCACTATTATCAGATTCCTGAAATACAAGATTTAGCCGATTTTGTTGGCGATAGTCTTGCTCTTTCTCAAATGGCTCTTAATACTAATGCCGATATTATTGTTTTTGCAGGCGTAAATTTTATGGCCGAAACTGCTAAAATTTTAAACCCTAATCGTAAGGTTATTTTGCCTGATTTAGATGCCGGTTGCTCTCTTGCTGATTCATGCCCCTACGATGAATTTAAAGTATTTGTCGATAAATATCCTAATCATAAAGTTATTTCTTATGTTAATTGCTCGGCTGATATTAAAACTATTTCTGATGTTATTTGTACCTCCGGCAATGCTGTGCAAATTGCTAATTATTTTCCAAAAAACGAAAAAATAATTTTTGCACCCGATAAGAATCTTGGTTCTTATATAAATAATTTAACCGGAAGAAATATGATACTTTGGGATGGCGTTTGCCATGTTCACGACCAATTAAAAACTGAAGCTGTTGTTAATCTTAAAATTGCTCACCCCGATGCCGAATTGCTTGCTCATCCTGAATGTAAAGCTCCAATTTTGGAATTAGCTGATTATATTGGCTCTACTGCTGCTTTGTTAAAATATTCTTCTAATAGTAGTAGCTCTAAATTTATTGTTGCTACCGAAAGTGGTATTATTCATCAGATGATGAAAAATTCACCTGAAAAGGAATTTATTATTGTTCCTTCTGACGATTCTACTTGTAATTGTAATGATTGTCCTTTTATGAAAAAAATTACTCTCGAAAATATTTACTTTTCTCTTTTAAATGAATCTCCCGAAATAATTTTATCTGATGAAGTAATTGAAAAAGCTTCCAAACCTATTTTGAAAATGCTCGAAATATCAGATAAATTACATAATTAAATGATAATAATAAATTTTGTTAATATTGTTTTCAAATGATTTTTGTTAGTAAATACCTTAAGTTTATTTATCTTCATAAAATCATTATTGTATTTTGTATATCAATGTTGCATTTTGTGAATTATGCTCAAAATGTTAATGATAGTGTTGAATATAAGATTTTTTATTTTGCTGATGGTACTAAATCAAGTGAAGGTACACTTATAAACGGAAAACCCGATAAATACTGGAAAACTTACGATAAAAATGGTATTTTACGTTCCGAAGGTAATAGAAAGAATTTTGAACTTGATAGTTTGTGGAAGTTTTATGATGCGAATGGTAAATTGATTCTCGAAATTAATTATTTTAAGGGAAAAAAGAACGGTATAAGAAAAACTTATCAGGATAATGAAATTATTTTTGAGAATTTTGAGAATGATGTTAAGTCGGGTTTAACTGTATATTATTATCCCGATATGAAAGTGAAACGCGAGCTTAATTTTGTTAATGGACGTGAAAATGGTATTTCTAAAGAGTTTTCACCTGATGGTCTTATTATTGGAATAATTGAATATAAAAATGGTTTTATTATTAGTCGTGAACGTATTAACCGTTTTGATTTAAAAGGTGAAAAGCAAGGTGTTTGGAAGGAGTTTTGGGAAAATGATAAAGTTAAAATTGAAATCTCTTATAATAGCGGTAAAAAAAACGGTTATTATAAAGAATATGATAAAAATGGCAGTTTAATTAAATTACTTAAATATGTAAACGATTCTTTAGTGCCTGATGCTAGCGAAATTGCGAGGTTAGATATTAAAACTGAATATTATTCCGATGGTAGCATTAAGAAAAGAGGTAGTTTTAAAGGTGATATTGCTCAGGGCGTTATGCGCGAATATTCACAGGAGGGTAAAATAATTAAGTCGTTCATATATAATAATGGTGTTGTAATTGCTGAAGGCATAGTTGATGAAAAAGGTTTATATCAAGGTTTTTGGAAGGAATTTTATTTAAATCGCAATATTAAAAGCGAAGGTGAATATAAAAACGGGAAAAAAACTGGTAAATGGAAATATTATCACGAAAATGGTAAAATTGAACAGGAGGGCTCGTATAATTCTAAGGGCAATAAGCAAGGTAAATGGATATGGTATTATTCTTCGGGTAATTTGTTAAGAGATGAAAATTATTTGGATGGTTTTGAGGATGGATTATTTGTAGAATACACCGACAGTGGTTCTATTATAGCTAAAGGAGAATTTGTTGAAGGTTTGGAAGAAGGATTTTGGATATATAATACAGGCGATGAACGCATTGAAGGTAATTATATTGATGGTAACCGAGATGGTGTTTGGAAAATTTTTTACTCCGATGGAAAATTAGCTTTCTCTGGTTATTTTTCTGACGATAACCCCGATGGAAAACATATTTTTTATTACCCTAACGGAAAAATTAAAGAAGAAGGTTTTTATGTTATGGGACTAAAACATGGTAACTGGAGAAAATATAATGAATTAGACGGAATGCTGTTCCTTGATATTCTATATCGTAATGGAATTGAAAAAAAATATAACGGAATGCCTGTAAAACCCGATATAAATTAAAAAAATACTTACCAGTATTTTACGTTGTGATAGTCTATTTTATTTTTATAATTCATAATATTATTTTTTCACAACTACGTTTAATTATTATTTTGCTAATATTAAATATTGAATGTATTAGATAAATTTAATTTTTTTATAATAAAAAATGTTATATATTTGCAAAGTTTTAATTTTATTTATAAAATTTTAACTAATAAAAAATAATGTTTAACTTAAAAATTTAAAAATCATGGCAAAATTAAAAATTTTGATTGTTGAAGATGAGAATATCGTTGCAAAAGATATTCAAAACACTCTAGTTAGCTTAGGATATAATGTTCAAGCTATTGTTCCAACCGGCGAAAAAGCCATTAAAGAAATTGAACAGGCACGTCCTGACTTAGTTTTAATGGATATTATGCTTAAAGGCAAAATGAGCGGTATTGATGCTGCTAACCAAATTCGCGAAGATTACAACCTACCTGTTATTTTCTTAACAGCCTATACCGATGATAGTACTGTTGGAAGAGCTAAGGTAAGTGAACCTTATGGCTATATTATTAAGCCTTTCAAAGAAAAAGAATTGCAAACAACTATCGAAATGGCTGTTTACAAACACGAAAAAGATGTTCAGGTTAAAAAAGAACTTGAATTCTACCATGCTATTGTTGAAAATAAAAATGCTAAAGACAGCATTTTTGTTCGTGCTGACTACCGTCTCAACAAAATTAAATACGACAACATCTATTTCGTTGAAGCTCTTAAAGATTATGTTGTTATTAATACTAGCGACAATATCTACACTACACATTCTACTATGAAAGAAATGGCACGAATTCTTCCTACAAGAGATTTTGTTCGTGTTCATCGTTCTTATATTGTTCGCCTTGATAAAATTTTCTCAATTAAATATCCTGATTTAGTTGTTGAAGGTAAAATGAAAGTTATTCCTATTGGCGGACTTTATCGTAAAGAATTATATAGCCGCTTAAACTTGATTTAATTTTTGTAATCTAGTTTTTTAAAATGCTAAAGGCTGTTATTTTATTATAACAGCCTTTTTTCGTTTTTTTGTTGTGCTAATATTCTGTTTGTAAAAATTTTATAATTTATTCTTGTATAAATAATAATATTGTTAAACGTGAAATTATTGTTGTTAAACATTATTTTTTAATATATAGTATTTATAATGTAATTATAGCATAAATATTTTATGATTTGATTTAACGCGTGTATGATGATTTAAACAATTATCTTTGCAGAACCATGTTATATTTATTAAAACATAATGCTTGTTGAAATGATGAATGCAAATAAAAAATTATTAATAAGAGATTTAACATTAAGAGACGGTCAACAATCCTTATTTGCTACGCGAATGAATCAGGCTCAGGTTGATAAAGTATTACCATTGTACAAAGAAGCTGGCTTTTATGCTATGGAAGTATGGGGTGGTGCTGTGCCTGACTCTGTAATGAGATTTTTGAATGAAAGTCCTTGGGACAGACTAGAAAATATTAAAAAAGAAATTGGCAACAATTCTAAATTGACTGCTCTGTCGCGCGGCAGAAATTTGTTCGGTTATAACCCTTATCCCGACGAAGTTATTCAAGGTTTTTGTCGCCATTCGGTTAAAGCCGGTGTTGATATTATGAGAATTTTTGATGCTCTTAACGATGTTGATAACATGAAAGCATCAATAAAATTTGTTAAAGAAAATGGTGGAATTGCCGATTGTGCAGTTTGTTTTACTGTTGATCCTGTTTTTACCAAAAAACAAAAATTTAAAGCTTTTATTAAAGGTCAAAAATTGCCAAAGAAAATTTTTACTATTGATTATTTTGTTAATAAAGCTAAATTGCTTGAATCTTTAGGTGCCGACATTATCACAATAAAGGATATGGCAGGGCTTATTCCTCCTTCACTTAGTGGAAAATTAATAAGAAGGCTTAAAAACGAACTCAATGTACCAGTTGATATGCACACGCATTGTACTCCAGGCTATGGGCTTGCTTCTACTTTTACTGCTATTGTTAACGGCGTTGATATTGTTGATACTTCAATTATGACTTTTGCTGGCGGTACTGCTGCTCCTGCTTATGAACTTATTCAGATTTTTGCTGATAAAATAGGAGTTGATACTGGTGTTAATAAAAGTATTGTTGCTCAAATAGATAAGGAATTAAGAACTATTAGAAATGAAATGTCGGATTTTGATTCTTATAAAATTTTTCCGATAGAATTTGATATTACTCAAGATAAACTGCCTTCTTTTGCCGATAAATGGTTTGACGAAGCCGTTGAATACGCTAAATCAGGAAAAGAAACTGAATTGCTTGATGTTTGCCATAAAATTGAGAAATTTTTTAATTTTCCTCCACCTAACGTTGCCGTTAAAAATGCTGAAATTCCCGGTGGTATGTACACTAATATGTTGTCGCAGCTTAAACAGTTAAAATTAGACCATCTTTTAAAGAGAGTTCTGGAATTAGTTCCTCTGGTTAGAGTTGATGCAGGCTGCCCTCCTTTAGTTACACCTACAAGTCAAATTGTCGGAGTTCAAGCTGTTAATTGCGTTATTGACGAAAATAAAGGTGATCCTCATTACACAAGTAAATCAACTCAGTTTATCAATCTTGTTAAAGGTTCTTATGGAAAAACGCCTATTCCTATTAATCCTAAATTCAGAAAAAAAATTACAGGTTTTGAGGAAGAAATACCTTATGATGCTTCTGATTACAAAAAACAAGAAAATCCATCATTTTCTGAATATGATAATTTACATTTAGCTGCCGACGAAAAAGAAGAGTTATTGTTAGAACTGTTTCCAGTTGTTGCTAATGAGTTCCTGAAAAAAAAATTGGAAACTCGGCATCTGCAAAAACTAAATGAAATTGCAGAGCGTAAAAGAAATGAATTTGAAAAAGAAAAACTTGAATACGACAAAATGACTGATGAACAAAAGCAACAGCGATTAATTGAAGGACTTTATAATTACAATTGGCACTCTTACAACGAAATGTAATTTATACCCATTTACTTATCTGGTCAGCACTTGGCGGTGTTGATGCAATTTTTAACTTCTTTCTTAATCCACATAAATCATTAAAAATTTTATTTGGATTAGCTCCTTTTATAGAGGAAACATCATTGTAACCTGCTTTTCGTAAAACGCTAACCCATTCTTTAGGTACACCCAATTCTAAAAATTCATCATCATTAATTAAATCTTGTTTTTTCTCTGGTCGCATCTGAGGGAAAAACAGTACATCCTGAATAGATTGCGAATTTGTCATAACCATTGCAAGACGGTCAATGCCAATTCCTAAACCTGCTGTTGGCGGCATCCCATATTCCAAAGCTCTTAAAAAATCTTCATCAAGCACCATTGATTCATCGTCACCACGTTTACCGAGTTCCAATTGAGCTTCAAATCTTTCACGTTGGTCGATAGGATCATTTAATTCGCTGAAGGCATTGCAAATTTCTTTACCATTGCATATAGCTTCAAAACGTTCAACAAGCCCCGGTTTACTACGATGTTTTTTTGCCAAAGGCGACATTTCTACAGGGTAATCGGTAATAAAAACAGGCTGAATAAGATTTGGCTCGCAGCACTCACCAAAAATCTGGTCAATCAGCTTACCTTTGCCCATTGTTTCATCAATAGGAACCTTAAGACTTTCGGCTGTTTCACGCAATTGTTTTTCGTTCATAACAGAAATATCAATGCCAGTAAATTTTTCAATAATTTCGTACATTGTATATCTTGCCCAAGGTCGTTTAAAATCAATAATATGCTCACCCGATTTAACTTTTGTTGTACCATGTAAATCAATTGCAATTTTTTCGACCATCTCTTCAACAAGTTCCATCATCCAAGTATAATCTTTATAAGCAACATAAAGTTCCATCTGAGTAAATTCAGGATTATGAAACCTGCTCATTCCTTCGTTTCTAAAATCTTTAGAAAATTCATAAACTCCATCAAAACCGCCGACTATTAATCTTTTCAGATAAAGCTCATTGGCAATTCTGAGATATAGAGTCATGTCTAAAGTATTGTGATGAGTTTTGAATGGACGTGCAGCGGCACCTCCGTATAATGGCTGTAAGATTGGTGTTTCAACTTCTAAATAAGCTCTTGTATTAAGATAGTTACGCATTGAATTAACTATAGTAGTTCTTTTAATAAAAACATCTTTAACTTGAGGATTTACAATCAAATCGACGTAGCGCTGACGGTATCTTTGTTCAGGGTCCGAAAAAGCATCAAAAATATTATCATCTTTTTCTTTTACTATAGGTAAAACTTTTAAACTTTTGCTAAGCAAAGAAAAATCAGTAACGTGAATGGTAATTTCGCCCATCTGAGTTGTAAATACATATCCTTTAACACCGATAATATCGCCAATATCAAGTAATTTTTTAAAAACAGTATTATACAAAGTCTTATCTTCGCTTTTACAAATATCATCACGTTTAACATAAAGCTGTATTCTGCCGGTTGCATCCTGCAGCTCAACAAAAGAAGCAGCTCCCATAATACGGCGACTCATTATACGACCAGCTATACTTATATTCTGAAAAGCATTATTGTTTTCCTGAAATTTTTCTAAAATTTCTTTAACATTAACATTAACCTCATATAAATCAGCAGGATAAGGATCAATTCCCAGCTTTTTTAGTTCATTTAGAGTTTCTCTTCTGATTAATTCTTGTTCACTTAATTCCATTGTTATAATATTTTTTTTGCAAAGATAATGTGTATTATTAAATCGTTGAATTCTTTTTTTAAAAAACTATTAAAAGCTTGCAAGTTAGAGCGAAAAGGTAGGAGCGATAAAACAGTTAAAAGTATAAAGTATAAAGTTGAAAGAAAAAAAAATCTTGTTTGTATATAAAAATCATAAATTTACAATCGTAAGTATATTTTACAAACTTACAATTTTTCATTACGATTGACTTATTACGATTGATGAATGGAAAATGACGTTAAACAATTAACATTTAATATTTAACTGTTTTTTTAATCACGTAGGCAGCGGACGGCGTACCCGTAACCCTTATCGTTCGTATTCCGATCAACAGTAGCGAGATTGCAGTATAGGTAACGTCTCCATGCATTTGAGCCGTCCTCTGTAGCAGACCACCAGAGACCGTTATTGCCGATACTGCCGAACGAACCACTCGTAGTGCGGCCGCCTCCAGGAAGAGCCGTGAATCCGCTTGAATTTGTTGCGCCTGTATTAGGTGATATCCAGTGTGAAGTAACTGTTTCTTTTAATTTTCCACCTTCATCTGTACCGCGCCAACCGGTAGTGTTAGCAACTGATGGAACCATACCAAGCTCAACTTCTAATTGCTGCCAATCGTCATCACTTGGCAAATGCCAACCCGATGGGCATACACCTTGTACTCCACTGGGATTTGCAGAACTACTTGCTCCGTCAGTAGCTGCAACCCAATTATATTGTTTTGTTTTTTCATGTTAAAAAAATTTAAATGTTTACATTAATAATTTATTAAAGAAATTTAAGATTTTAGATTTACGATTGAAAAGTTGAAAGTTCATAACGTTTTTAAAGTATATTTTTATAAACTAATAATATGCTTTTAACATTCATCATTCAATATTTAACATTTTATGTTTAAAGATATTTTTTATTCTTCAATCGTAAATTC
>CAZDEU010000024.1:14543-26435 GCA_964504265.1 uncultured Bacteroidales bacterium | reverse complement strand
ATCACTTTATAAACTTTACAAACTTTATGAACTTTATAAACTTTACAAACTTTATAAACTTTAACACTATTTAACATTTATCTTAACATTTTTTAACCGCAAATATTTGATTTTTTATTGCCGCATTAAGTACTTTTGTGTGCATTAAAATAATAATAATTATGGAAGCTAATTTAGACATCAGAGAATTAAACGACAAAGTGCAACGCGAAAGTGCTTTTGCCGACATTTTGCAATTGGAAATGAACAAAGTTATTGTTGGGCAAAAACAAATGCTCGAACGCTTGCTCATTGGTTTACTTGCTAACGGTCATATTCTTTTGGAAGGTGTACCCGGTCTCGCTAAAACTCTCGCCATTAAAACTCTTGCTAATGCTATTAATGCCAAGTTCTCAAGAGTGCAGTTTACCCCCGACTTGCTACCAGCCGACCTCGTTGGCACCATGATTTATAGCCAGAAAAACGAAGAATTCACTGTTAAGAAAGGTCCTTTGTTCGCTAATTTTATTCTTGCCGACGAAATTAACAGAGCACCAGCTAAAGTTCAGAGTGCTTTATTAGAAGCTATGCAAGAACGTCAAGTTACTATTGGCGATAATACTTATAAGCTACCTGAACCTTTCTTAGTTCTTGCTACTCAAAACCCTATTGAACAAGAAGGTACTTATCCTCTGCCCGAAGCTCAAGTCGACAGGTTTATGCTTAAAGTTGTTATTACTTATCCTAAAAAAGAAGAAGAAAAAATTATTCTGCGCCAAAACACTACTAACGATGTTGTTACTAACTCTACAGTCATTAAACCCGAAGATATTGTAAGAGCCAGAGAGGTTACAAGAGAGGTTTATCTTGACGAGAAAATTGAAAATTATATAACCGATATAGTATTCGCTTCACGCTATCCGCAGGATTACGGACTAAATAAGTTTAATGGTCTTATCAGTTACGGTGCTTCGCCTCGTGCTAGTATTAATCTTGCTCTTGCAGGTAAAGCCTATGCTTTCCTCAGACGTAGAGGTTATGTTATTCCTGAAGATATAAGAGCTGTTTGCCACGATGTCCTTCGTCATCGTATAGGACTTACTTATGAAGCTGAAGCCGAAAATATTACAAGTAGCGAAATTATCAGCGAAATTCTTAATCACGTTGAAGTGCCTTAAAAATGGAAACTGCCGAAATTATTAAAAAAGTTAGAAAAATTGAGATTAAAACCAGAGGTCTCTCAAGACACGTTTTCTCCGGTCAGTATCATAGTGCCTTTAAAGGTACTGGTATTGCTTTTTCTGAAGTTCGAGAATATCAGATAGGAGATGATGTGCGTTCTATCGACTGGAATGTTACCGCCAGATTTAACCATCCTTATGTTAAGATTTTCGAAGAAGAAAGAGAACTGACGGTAATGCTTATGGTTGATGTCAGCCAATCTAACGACTTTGGTACCGTTGCTTTACTCAAAAAAGAACTTATTGCTGAAATTTCAGCCGTTCTTTCTTTTTCGGCTATTCATAATAATGATAAGGTGGGCGTTATCTTCTTCAGCGATAAAATTGAAAAATATATACCGCCTAAAAAAGGTACTTCTCATATTTTAAGAATTATTAGAGAGCTTATTGATTTTAAAGCTACTAATAAAGGTACCGACATTGCTGTGCCTCTTCAGTTTATTACTAATGTTATTAAAAAAAGATGTACCGCTTTCCTGATATCTGATTTTTATACTGGCGATTTCGAAAATGCTTTGAAAATTTCTTCTAAAAAACATGATATTATTGCTCTCCAAATTAATGATAAACGCGAAACCGAAATGCCTGACTTAGGACTTGTCCGTTTTATTGATGCTGAAACTGGTAAAATGATATGGGCTGACACTTCTTCAAATAAATTAAGAAAAATTTATGCCGACGAATGGCGAAATAATAAAGTTAAATTAACTGAACTTTTCAATAAATGCGGTGTCGATAATATTGAAATTTTTACCGGTTCCGATTACATAAAACCTTTAATCCGACTTTTTAAAATGCGTGGTTCTGCTTATTGATTATTGTAAATTATTGTTATGATTAAATTGAAATTATATATTTTAATTCTTGTTTTTGCCTTATCGGGATTGTCTCTGTCGTATGCACAGTTACCGCAAGCAAAAGCTAAACTTGATAAAGAAAGTATATTGGTTGGTCAGCAAATCAACCTGGCTTTTGAGTGTGCTTTCCCCTCTAATGCTTTGATTAAATGGCCTGCTCTTGTCGATACTATAGTTGATGGCATTGAAATAATTGATGTTTCAAAATTCGATACCATAGCTTTTGATACAAAAATAACTGCTTTATCTCAGAAAATTAAAATAACTGCTTTCGATTCAGGCAATTATCTTATACCGCCATTTACGTTTACTTATAATTTTAATAATGATACAAATAATTACGAACTTGAAACTTTGCCTCTTAATCTGAATGTTCAGTTTGTTGAAGTTGATACTACGCTTGCTATTAAAGAAATTAAAGCTCCTTTGGACTCTCCTTATACTTTTCGCGAAATATTGCCCTGGCTAATAGGACTAATTGCATTAATTTTATTAAGTCTTCTGATAATATATATTGTTAACAGAATTAAAAAGAAAAAACCTTTGTTGAGCTTTTCTTCTATTAAAGAACTTCCGCCTCACGAACAAGCTTTGAAATATCTTGAAATACTTAAAAATAAAAAACTTTGGGAAAAAGGTAATGTGAAAGAATTTTATTCTGAGCTTACTGATATTATTAAACTATATGTTTCAAAGCGTTTTGAGTTTCAGGCTCTAGAAATGACTTCTGATGAAATATTGAATGTACTGCAAAATAAAAATATTAGTGAAGTTAATTTGTCTGATTTGAAGTATATTTTTTATTATGCCGATATGGCGAAATTTGCAAAGGCTCAGCCTTTGCCCGATGAAAACGATGCAAGCATAAAAAAGGCTTTTGATTTCGTAAAAAATACTATGCCTGTGGTTAATGATAATGTTAATACTAATAATAAATAGTGATGTTTTATAATATTGAATTTGCTAATCCGTGGTTGCTGCTGTTATTGTTGTTTATACCTTTATTGGTATTACACTATGTGTTGCGTCGCAAAAAAAATATTGCAGGCATTCAACTTACAGGAGCTGCTGTTTTTAAAAAAGCTCCCATAACTCTACGTCAGCGTTTATTTTTTCTACCTTTTGTTTTGAGATTGTTTGCTCTTACTTTTTTTATTGTCGCTCTGGCTCGCCCTCAAAAAAGTTTGAGCCGTCAAGATGTCGAAGTTGAAGGTATTGACATTATTATGGCTATGGATATTTCGGGTAGTATGCTTGCTCGCGATTTTAACCCCGACAGGTTAGAGTCGGCAAAAAAAGTAGCCTCCGAATTTATTGCAGGCCGCCCTAACGACAGAATTGGTCTTGTCGCTTTTAGTGGCGAAGCCTTTCTTCAAAGCCCACTTACTAACGACCATGTTTTGTTAGATACATTGTTCGATGCTCTTTATAGTGGTATGATTGACGACGGTACTGCAATTGGCGATGGTTTGGGGCTTTCTGTTTATCATCTGAAAAAAAGTCAAGCAGTCAGTAAAGTTATTATTCTTATTACTGATGGTGTAAATAACAGCGGCGCAATGGACCCTATTACCGCTGCTGATATTGCCGCTTTATTCGGAATTAGAGTTTATACTATAGGCGTTGGCACAAAAGGAGTAGCACCATTCCCCGTCCAAACACCTATGGGTATGCAATTTGTGAATATGGAAGTTCAAATTGATGAAGAACTATGTACTAAAATTGCAGGTAAAACCGGAGGTAAATACTTTAGAGCGCAAAATGAAGCTAAACTTCGCGAAATTTATAAAGAAATTGATTTGATGGAAAAATCTAAAATCAGTATAAGTAAATATAGCAGAAAAACTGAACACTTTTTGCCATTTCTGATTATAGGTGCTTTGATGTTTCTTGGTGAATTATTATTAAAATATACTGTTTTTAAAACTATACCTTAATTGTTTTGCATATGTTAGGTGTTAATGTTGCTAATCCGGTCTTTGTTTATGCTTTTATTTTAATAGCTGTTTTATTATTATTGTATTTGATAATGATAAAATGGAAAAACAAAACTTTCGACAAATTCGGCGATAGAATGGTTATAAATAATCTTTTCCCCGATTATTCTCCCAAAAGACAAAATCTTAAATTTGTGCTTGTATTGTTGGCAGCAGTGTTAGTAATTATTGCAATGATTGACCCCAGAGTCGGTTCAAAGTTAGGTACTGCTAAACATAAAGGAGCTGATATTATTATTGCTTTAGATGTTTCTAAATCTATGTTGTCCGAAGATGTTAAACCAAACCGACTTATAAGAGCTAAACAATCACTAGCTAAATATACCGAAAAACTAGAAGGCTATAAAGTTGGTGTTGTCGTTTTTGCAGGCAAAGCATATCCTAAACTCCCTTTAACTCCCGATATGGCTGCTGTAAAAAATATGCTCGAAACTGCCGAAGTCGATCAAATACCTGCTCAAGGTACCGCAGTGGGTGAAGCTATTTTCAGGTCAATTAACTCTTTGGCTTCGTCTAAATCTAAAGATAAAGCTATTATTATTGTTAGCGATGGCGAAAATCATGAAGACGATGCTATTGAGGCAGCTAAGATGGCTTCTGAAAATAATATTAGAATCTTTTCGCTCGGCGTTGGAACTCCTCAGGGTGCTCCAATTCCTGTGTATCAAAATGGTGTAAGGCAAGATTTTAAAAGAGATAAATCGGGTAATACTATTATTACTAAATTACAGGAAGAACTGCTAGAAAGAGTAGCTATTGAAGCTGATGGTATGTATGTTAGAGCCAATAATATTAACGAAGGACTTAATGAGGTTTTTAAAGAAATCAGAAAAATGGAAGGTGATGAATATGAAGCTGCATGGTTCGTTGAATACGAAGATAGATATCAGTATTTTCTTGCTTTTGCTGTTTTTTTGCTATTAGTTGAGTCAATAATATCTTCTAAAAAAGGTATTATCGAAAAACTTAATATTTTTTCTGAACCATCTGCCTTTGTTAAATCAAAAAAAATAATTAAAAATGCTAGGGATTGATGTGGTTTTATTAAAAATTAATCGTATGAAAATTATTAATATAGTTTTTGCTAAATGTTTTTTTGTTTTTCTGTTTGTTACAATTGTAGCAAATTATAAAACTTATGCTCAATATCCTGAAACTTTAGTCAGAAAAGGTAATTCTGATTATAAAAATGAAAAATACAAAGATGCTGAAACTAAGTATCGTAAGGCTAAACAAAAAGATTCTACTAATATTAAAGCCTTGTTTAATCTTGGCGATGCTTTGTATCAACAAAAACAATTTAATCAAGCTGCTGATGTTTTTAAACTTCTTTCAAATCAGAATATTGACGATGAACTAAAGGCTAAAGTATTTCATAACCTTGGTAATTCGCAACTTAGTGAAGCTATGTTCAGCGATACGCTTGATATGAACTCAAGACAAAATATTATTAAAAATAGTATTAATTCATATAAAAACTCTTTACGCCTTAACCCTGATGATGATGAAACAAGGTATAATTATGTGTATGCTAATAAATTGCTAAAAAAAATGGAGAACCAGCAAAATCAACAGAACCAGCAAAATCAGGATAAAGAACAGGATAAAGATAAGCAGGATGAGCAAAATCAACAGCAAAATAAAAATGATGATGATAAGAAAAAGAAAGAACAGCAACAAAAACCTGAAATATCAAAAGAAGATGCCGAGCGTATGTTGGAAGCTATTAAAAATAATGAAAAAAATACAAGAGAAAAACTAGAAAAAAGTAATCAAAAATCAATTAAAACAAATATTGAAAATGACTGGTAAAATGTTGTTTATGAATTACAAAAGTGTCATTTATATTTTGATGTATGTAATATTACATCTTCCGCTTTCAGTTTCTGCACAGGCAGTTTCGTTTACAGCTTCTGCTAACAAAACTAATGTGCAAATAGGCGAACAATTTAAAGTTACTTTTTCAATTAATGCTAAAGCTAATGGCTTTACACCTCCTTCTTTTACTGGTTTTTTAGTTGTTTCCGGACCTAATCCATCTACACAATCGAGTATGCAATGGATTAATGGTAATTTTACTCAAAGTGTTACGCAATCGTATTCTTATATTCTTGAGGCTAATACTGAAGGCTCTTATACTATAGGTGCCGCTTCTATCTCTGCTGGTAATAGTACTTATAAATCTAATCCTATTACTATAAATGTTTCAAAAGGACAACAACAAGCTTCAGGTCAGCCTTCGCAAGGCACTACTCCTTCTCAGAAAAATCAGACATCTTCTGTTTCAACAGGTTCCGACGACGAATTGTTTGTTCGTACTTATGTTAGCAGAAGCAAAGTGTTTAAAGGCGAACAGATAACTTTAACTCATAAATTATATACATCTTTGCCTCGTGTCGACCTCGTTGATATTAAACCTCCTTCATACTCTGGTTTTTGGTCTGAACAAATTGACGGTGGCAGACAAATTACTCCTCAAAACGAGGTCTTGAACGGTAAAAATTATAGAGTGGCTGAAATAAGTAAAACTGTTCTTTTTCCTCAAAAAGATGGCACCATTCGTATTGAACCTATTCAGGTTGAATGTGATGTGCAAACTATTAAACAGCGAAATGCTAATAGTTTTATGGAAGAAATGTTTTATGGACCTAAGGTTTCTTACTATACAAACGAAAGAAGAAAAATTAAATCAAACCCTATTACTATTAATGTAACCAATTTGCCACTCAAAGGGAAACCAGCCGATTTTGCTGGTGCTGTTGGCAATTTCAATATTTCAGCCGAAATTAGTAAAACTGAATTAAAAGCTAATGAGGCTTTAGATTTTAAAATAACTATTTCTGGAAACGGAAATATTAAACTTATCGACAAGTTAAATGTTGACTTCCCTACTGATTTTGAAGTTTATAATCCTAAAATTATGGATGCTGTTAACGTTACAGGCGCCGGTGTTAGCGGTAAAAGATCTTTTGAATATGTGATAATTCCTTTGCACGAAGGTAATTTCGAAATTAAACCTATTAATTTTAGTTATTTTAATGCAAAATTAGGTAATTATAATACTATTTCAACTCCTGAATTTAAAATTATTGTGGGTAAAGGGAGTCAACGAAGTAATCAACTCGTTACTTCTTCTCAACAAGATGTTAAATACATAAATTCTGATATCAGATATATAAAAACTAAACCTTTTGTGCTTTCTAAAAGTGGAAATATTTTTTGGGGTAGCAACCCTTACTTTTCATTATTTGCAATACCTCCTCTTTTATTTCTCGGTTTTATGTTGCTTTACCGAAAACAAATGCAATTAAAAAGTGATATTGCATACATTAGAAATAGAAAAGCTCGTAAAACAGCTAAACTTAAACTCAAAAAAGCTAAACAATACTTTGATGCAAATAAATGTGATGAGTTTTATGTTGAAATCAGTCAAGCCCTCTGGGGTTATGCTGCCGATAAATTTAATATTCCTGTTGCAGATTTGTCGCTGCAAAATATTCAGATTATTATGATGCAAAAAAATATTCCTGCTGAAAAACAATCTGTTTTAATAAAAATTTTAGAAGAATGTGAATTTGCACGTTTTGCTCCAGGTAATAATTCCGAAAATATGAATAAATTGTATTCGGGAGCAATTGATGTTATTACTTCTTTTGAGTCTTGATTTTTTATTTTGTATTAATATATTTATTAAAATGAAACAAGTATGTTCTAACAAACGCCAAGAAAAGATGATATTTAGCCTGCGAATTGCATATAATACTTTTGTAAATTTATAAACATTATCACATGAAACCTTTTTATAAAATAATAATTGTCTTTTTAATCTCAGTTTATTATCTGAATATTAATGCTAATGCAAATATTATTAACCCTGATAGTGCATTAATCAAAGCTGCAAAAGCATATAATAATGGTGAATATGAATATGCTGTTAATCTCTACAAAACTTTGTACGATGAGGGATATTCTTCGTTTGAACTTTTTTATAACCTTGGTAATGCTTATTTTAAGTGTAATAAAATTGGTTTGTCAATTTTGTTTTATGAAAAAGCTCTTTTAATTAATCCTTCTGATGCCGATATAAAATACAATTTAGACCTCGCACGTACTAAAATTGTCGATAAACCTCAGGAAATTAAAAAATCATTAGTGTCAAATATGTGGTCTGATTTTAGAAATATTTTAGATGCTAAACATTGGGGAATACTATCTGTTAGCTTTTTCTTAATATTTTTTGTTTCGGTTGCTTTCTTTTTATTGTCAAGAAGACCTTTATTTAAAAAAATATTTTTTTATCTTGGAATTGTTTTGCTTGTAAGCACTTTTATCTCATTATCATTTTCTAGACAACAATATAAAAAACTAACAAACAGTAAATTTGCTGTTATTATGGTACCTACTGTTACAATTAAAAGCTCCCCCGATAATAATAGTGTTAATCTTTTTGTAGTTCACGAAGGAACAAAAGTTAGCATTTCAGACAATATTAGCAACTGGGTCGAAATTCGTTTATCAGATGGTAAAACTGGTTGGATTAAATCAGATAATATTGAAAAAATCTGAATATTATTTGATTAAGGTAATATGTCCATTATAAACACGTTTTTTACCACCAAGTTCTTTTAGTCTTACAAGCCAGTTATATACTCCTTGCTGAGCTATATTTCCATTAATAGTTCCATCCCAACCGTGATTAATATCTCTTGACATAAATACTTCTTTGCCCCATCTGTCATAAATATACAATTCATATTCGTCTGGATCAATCTTAACACCATAAGGTTTCCAAACATCGTTTATTTCATTGCCATTAGGTGAAAAAGCACTTGGTGCCCAAAACATAAAGTCTTGTATTATAGTCATTTCATTTGTTGTAGAATCAACACATCCATGATCTGAAGTTACTACTAATGTTACTATAAATGAACCTGATGATAAATAGGTGTGCATTGGTGATGGTACGCTTGATGTATTGTAAGGTGATGCTGCTTCGCCAAAATTCCAGCTCCAATACGATGCAAACATCGACTGGTCGTAAAAAGTTATCGTTGAATTGAGTGTTGTGCCTGGATCTGGTGTAGCTGTAAAAACAGGAATAGGTTTAGGATATACGGTTATCATATTGTTAAATGTATATGAATCTTTACATCCATCGGGTGTTGTTACCGACAATGAAACTGTAAAAGTACCGTGATCATTATATACATGTGAAGGATTTTGCTGATTTGAAGTATTATTGTAATCAGATAAAGGATCTCCAAAATCCCATACCCACGATTGAATAGCAGGGGTTGACATATCTGTAAAATTTACTGTAAGTGGCTGACAACCACTAGTAATGTCGGCAGTAAAATTAGCTGTTGGTGCAGGATAAACAGTTACAACAACTGAAGCAGTAGTAGTTGGAGTAGTACAATTATCAGCAACAGTAACGTTATATGTAGTTGTAGTATTTGGAGAAACAGAAACAGTACCAGCATTAGTGCCAATCCCATTATCCCAAGTATATGTATACGGACCGCCATTACCACCCGTACCGCTTGCTATTAAATTTGTTGATTCGCCATCGCAAATTGCAGAAGGCGCAGCAACCAATGTAAGTGAAAGCGGTGGATATAAAGTCATTGTAAAACTTACAGGACCGTCTACACAATTATTAGCATCAGTTACTGTTACACTATAAGTAGTAGTTGAAGTAGCAGTTAAATTAAAAGAATCACCTGTGCCAAGCCCATTGTCCCAATCAAAAATATATGGTGGAACGCCACCAACGGCAGATGAACCAATAGTAACAGGCTCATCAATACATGCAAAGAAATCGTTAGTTGTTGTTAAGATTAATTCAGGTGGTTGATTAATTACTATGCTGGCTGTAGTGTCACAACCTTGTGCATCTGTAATAGTTACTAAATACGTTCCTGCTGTTAAATTTGACGCATTAGCTGAAGTGGAAACATTGGGTAGCCATGTATAACTATATGGAGGTGTGCCTCCAGTTGTTGCAATATCTATTGTTCCATCACTGTCGCCAAAGCATAATAAATCTACTGTTGTGTATGTATATGTTAATAATGGCGGTTCGTTGATAGTAATCTGGCTGACGCTATTGCACGTATTAATATCAGTAACCGTTAATGTATAATTACCAGCAGGTAATGATGTTGCAACTGGTACATTACCTGCAATAGTAGGTGGATTCCAAGCATAAGTATATGGAGCTGTGCCATTACTTACAACAGCAGTTATTTGCCCGTCACTAAAACCAAAACAACTTGCATCAACAGTACTAATTGATGCAGTTGGCGGAGGATTTGCACTTAGAGTAACTGAAGCTGTTTCGGTACAATTATTTGCATCTGTGATAGTTACAGAATAATTACCTGCACTTAAATTATTTATTGATGTGCCATTTTGTCCATTCGACCAATTGATAGTAAAAGGTGAAGCACCACCTGTAATAGTTACTGTTACCGAACCGTCAGCCATACCAGTACAAGTTTCGTTAACAACGTTTGTGTTAATTACAAAAGAATTATATGTAACTGATTGTGTTACAACCCATTCCGAAACTTGTGAAGCATTACAACATTGTGTCCATGGATGGCAACCACACGAAGAATACTGGTTGCAGTGATGTACACAACACGGGTCGGAAGTCCAGCCCGAAGAACAATTACTTGCATAAGGAACATTGTTACAACACCACGAATAACTGCTACCACCGCATGGTGACATAACTGGATTGTTTGATTGGTATTGAACTTGCGTATAATAACAACAATCTCCATATAAAGTTTGTGTTTGTCCTGTTGGCGTGTAACCAGATGTAGGGCTTGATACTGAGGGACATGGTGGCTTGTCATTGCCACCTTTTAATGTTTGCATTGTGTTTCCCAAAATTTTTAATTCACCCTTATCATTAACATAAAATTCACCATTCTGGTCAAAAATGCTTGTATAAAGGTAAAAACCATCGTAAGTTATCATTAAAAGTCTGTAATAAACTTTATAATATTTTAAAGTAGATAATTTTTCTACATCGTTATAAATAAATCTTCCAGTACCATTTTCTGTTGTATAAAGCGGAATATTAAAATATTCAATATCTTCAGGATAATCATTTATATGAATATCAAATAAATTGTTTGTGTAAGTTTGTGATAAAGTGTTAAAAACTACACCATCATAACTTTTTTCAATTATAATTTCATTCACTGGTAACCCTGAGTAATAAAGCTCCTCCCATATAATATGAACAACTGTATCATCAAATACATCAGAAAATAAAAATATACCAAGATTAGGTTCTGTAAATTTTTCATAAGGTGAACTTGTAATATTATTTGAACTTTGTGCTAATATTAAATTAGGTATTAAAGAAAATAATATTATTATGTATAAACTATTTAATAACTTGAGCATCTTATTGTGTTTTTTATAACAAAAAAATTCAAAAAATAAAATAAACTTGTAAAAGTAATATTTTTTTTTCGTTTATCAAATAAAAAAATTACAACAGCAAGACAGCTATAATTGTTTTTTAGTTGCAAAAAGTGGTAATAATGTAAAAAATAATAAGATAAAAAATAATTTATCTTAAAAAAATAATTATTTGATTAAAGTTACTATACCTTTATCAATATATTTCATTCCATTAAGTTTAGAAAACTTAATTATCCACGTATAAACTCCAGGCTGTGCCACTTCATTGCCGTTTTTAATTTTACCATTCCAACCATGATTAATATCTCTTGTCATAAAAACTTCTTGCCCCCATCTATCATAAATATACATTTCATAAGTATCAGGGTCAAT
>CAZDEU010000024.1:3168-14443 GCA_964504265.1 uncultured Bacteroidales bacterium | reverse complement strand
CTGAAGCATTTACCGACTGGTCATAAAATGTTACTGTAGGATTTGTAGTACTCGCAGGATTGGGTGTAGCTGAAAATAATGCAACTGGATTAGCATATACAGTTATCATATTATTTAAAGTTGTAGTATTTTTACAACCGTCATCAGTTATAATGTTTAATGTTATATCGTAAGAGCCCGATTCACTAAATAAATGAGCCGGATTTTGACTGTTTGACGAATTTTGATTACCTGACTGAACATCTCCAAAATCCCAGCTCCAACTTTGAATACCTGAACCTGTTAAATCGGTAAAATTAACAGATAAAGGAGCACATCCATCAATTACATCGGCTGAAAATACAGGCTGAGGTGTTGGGAATATTGTAACAACAACAGAACTTTCTGCAGGTGGTGTCCCGCAATTGTCGGTTACAGTTACCGTAAAAGTAGTAGTTATATTTGGAGAAACTGCTATATTATCTGCTTGTGTTGTTTGTCCGTTGCTCCACGCATAATTATAAGGACCACCGTTACCCCCTGTAGCATTTGCTGTGAGTATTGTTTGTGCTCCTTCACAAATTGAAGTTGGCGAAGCTGCTAAATTTATATTCAAATCAGGATAAACATTAACAACTACGCTTTCAGGACCAACAACACAATTATTAGCATCAGTAACTGTAACTGAATAAGTAATTGTACTTGAAACTGTAACTGAATGTGATTGTCCTATACCAAGACCATTGTCCCACTCATAACTATATGGTGATACCCCACCAGTTGCATTTGCTGTAATTGTGGCAGTTTGCCCCATACACACTGTTGTATCGTTTGATACATTAAGAACAATTGCAGAAGGTTCAGTTAATGTAACACTCAAAGTAGTATCACAAGAATTGTCATCTGTAATAGTTATATTGTAAGTACCTGCAGTTAAGTTACTTGCATAATTACTGTTAGAAACTGAAGATGACCAATTATAAGAAAATGGCGGAACTCCACCTCCTGTGTTTAATGTTATACTTCCATTATTTCCACCATTACATAGAATATTTGTATCAACATGAGCAAAAGTAATAAGAGGAGCAACATTAACTGTAGTTGAAGAACTACCTGTGCAATTCTTAGTATCTGTTACAGTTACAGCATAATTACCTGTTTGCGAAACAGTTACAGATTGCGATGTACTACCTGTTGACCAGTTATAAGAATTATAACTGCCAGCATCAAGCGTAATTGTACTACCTGCACAAATTAATGGATTAGCAGGGGTAATAATAGGCACAGGATTAGGATTAACAATTACTGGTATTGTAGTAGCAAGACTGTTACAACCATTTTCAAAAACAGATAAACTAATATTGTAAGTACCTGCATTAGGCCATGAAACATAATAAGGACCTTTGCCTGTCCCCGAAATAATTGTACCACCATCAAAATCCCAATTATAAGTAGCAGAAGTCCCTGCATTGCCTGTATATGTAAATAAACCTGCTTCACCTTCACATAATTCACTTGGTGAATTAAAAGTAGAAGTTGGAGTAGGATTAACTGTAACTTGTACAGAACTTTGAACAGTTGAACCTCCATCGCTAATATGGACGGTATAAGTAGTGCTAGAGGTTGGATTCAAAGTTGGCGGGTCATAAGTAGTAGGACCATGATCCCACCATACACTAATTGTAGGAGGAGGTACAATAATTTTCACATTATCTAATCCCCAATGATCCCATCCTGAGCCAGATGAAGATTTTTGAGCCCATCTGAATCTTGTAGCTGTTGTTTGAGCAGCGGCTGGTATAGTAACTGTTCTTGTAGTCCATACAGTAAATGGTGTTTGTCCTGAAATTCCCGGTGAAGAAGTTGAAGGAACATAAGTTAATACATTGCCATTAGGTGCATAATATTGTATGGTAGTCCAACTTGAACCATTATTAATTGAATACTCAACAGCTATACCTTCGTGATATAAATCGGGACCTTCACAAGGCGAAGAATGACTTTGAATAGCATATCTCATTTGAAACTCAATAGTTCCACCTTGAGAAACATCAAATGGAACTGTCGTTAATATTCTTGGAGCTGCAGAAGTAGAACCCATCCACATATAAATAGTACCATCAGGTGAGTGAGGTGTACAAGGTTTATTAAACATAGCTTGATTAGTAGCACTCCAACCTAAACCTGGCGTACCATTGTTAAAATCATTATTCATTACATAAGTAGGACAGCCTCCAGTAGATGTTAGTGTAACAGCATCACCTGGACAAATAGAAATTGCATTTGAAGTCCCATTAGCGTAAGCTGTTATATTACATTGTGAATGTAAATATATCGGAGCTAACGCAATTAATAATAATACTATTAAAATCTTAATTCTTTTCATGTTCAACTCGTTTTATGGAGTAATACTTATAACAGAAATATTAAATTTTTCGAGGGTTACAGGTGCGTCAATATCAAGAAATTTTGAAAAAATCCTTAATTTGGGGTCAGTATAAATATTACATTCACCTGAAATACCATCGTTAGCTGGTATATAAAGTTCAAATTTATATTCATCCAAATTGCATGTAGCGCATTTATTTTCGTACCATGCCTCTAATTGCCATTTTATTGTAACAGGATAATTATTATTATTTTTAAATCTTAATAAAACCTGCTCTTGTTGCATACCTTGACTAGGGTCTCTACATTCAGTATAACTGTAATAGATTTGAACATTATCTTTTTCTTTATGCAATTGCCAGTTATTAGTTTGTGAAAAAACATTAAATGTTGATGTAATACTAATAATTATTATTGCTGTTAAGAAAAATATTAACTGCTTTATCATTGTTTTTTCCATTTTTAAATAAATTTATAATGTTTTTGTTTTTTTTCTGTTTAACAATATTAAATTTTGATTTTTTGAGGGGTTAAAGATAAACATTTTTTTGATATGAACAATAGTCCATAATTTTTTTTGTCAAAAAAATTTTTTTTAAAGAATTTTTAATAATTATTAATTTAATTTTGCTATAAGACAATAATTATGTTTATTAAGTTGCTATAAAAATGAAAAAAATAATTTTTGCCACTAACAATCTTCATAAATTGCAAGAAGCATATAAAATATTAAAAAATAATATTAATGTTTTAAGTCTTAATGATATAAAATTTAATTCAGATATTCCTGAAGACTATCAGACATTGAAAGAAAATGCTTCCCAAAAATCGTGGTTTGTATATAATAAAACTTTTTATGATTGTTTTTCGGATGATACCGGACTTGAAGTTGAGGCTTTAAATAGTAAACCTGGCGTTTATTCTGCACGTTATGCTGGCGAAAAGGCAAGTTACAGCGATAATGTTAATAAAATTTTAGACGAAATGGTTTCAATAGAAAACAGAAAAGCAAGATTTCGTACTGTCATTTCTTTAATTTTAAACGGGAAAGAATATTTTTTTGAAGGTATAGTTAATGGATTTATTACAAAAAATATCAGAGGTAATAATGGTTTTGGATATGACCCCATTTTTGTTCCCGAAGGCTATGATAAAACCTTTGCTGAACTAAATGAAGATGTTAAAAATAAGCTAAGTCACAGAGCTATAGCTCTGAAAAAAATGGCTGATTTTTTATCTTTAAATATTTACTGATTCTTATTAGTTTTTTTGATAATGTAATCATTTTTTATAAATATGTTTACAACTTACTAATAACGTTAAATAAAGCATTTTCAAATAATATTGTTTAAATTTATATATAAGGATTTAAAAAAATGGACAACTAATCATGTTGACTCTTTTTCTACCGTTCCTGTCTCTAGATATTGATAAATCGGAAGTTTCTATGACATAATTAATGTTTATTTCGTGAGAACCTCCTGTACCTCTCATTAAACCTGATATTGTAAAATCGTAAGTATATGATATTAAACTGATATTTTTATCACCTGTTCGCAGTCCCGCAGTAACAGCAACAGCATCAAAATTGTAATAATGCCTATATGATGCACCTATAAATGGAGTTTTCCATAAAACATTAGTGCCAAAAGATACTGTTTGCATTCCTGCCTGTTTTTCGTAATTTACTGCTGGTCCAATAATGAAATTATTATCAAATCGGAGAGGAAAGTTGAAATTTAAATGATAGGTTTGTTTTATAGGCAATTCTGAGTCAACGCCTGTGAAAGTAAAATCAGGTTTTGTTAAATGGTGGAATGCAGCGCCGCCTCTTATGCTCCATTGTTTTCGATGTGTTCTTGAAAAAGGTGCGTTAAGGTATTCAGCAACAAAACCAAAAGATATATCGGGGAAAACAATACTTGATTCTGTTGGTACGCTTAAATTTGAAGGACGTACTATTCCTTTAATATAATCAAATTGGTCGCTAAAAACAAAGTTTTCCCAGTTAATTGATTTGTGAATTACAGAAAATAAAAAACCTGCCTGAAAATTAAAGCGTTTTGGACGTGCTGCATTAGCAGAATTAGTAAAGTTCTTGGGTCTGAACGATATAGGCAAACCAATAGAAGTAGTTTTGAGATAACCTTCGCCTTCTACATCCGATACAGCTATTAATCCAACACCTCCAATCCCTTTAATACTTGAAATATCAATATCGCCCGAAAATTTAAATGTATTAAATTTCCCTGGTAAATTTGGCCACAGCAAACGTTCAGTTAAGCTAAATTCTATTCCTTGCGAAATGCCAGCATAAGCTGGATTAAAATATAATTTATTAAAATAAAATTGGCTAAAACTTGGATCTTGAGCTTTTAAATCCAAATCAAACAATAATATAATAATTATATATATATATTTAATATTAGCCACTTATTTTATAATTGTTACAGTGCCATACCTCTTTGGAAAGCCATTTCCATAATCCATACCCTGCCAAATAGTTCCATCCATAAATACTGCAGAAGCTTTCCAAACGTAAGCGTCCATAGGGAGAATACTTCCATTTTTATGTGTGCCGTCCCAAAATTCTGTTGGCTTCCCTTCAGAATCAATAGTAGTAGACTCCCATATTAGATTTCCCCATGTATCATATATTTCAATATTATATGATTTTAGTCCAATGCCCACAGGCTGAAAATTATGTAATAAAGGGTCAGAAGCACCAGGACTAAATGCATTTGGTATAAATAGTCCGTAAAAAGAATCAAGGCAAATTTCTTCTTGAGTAGTATCGGGGCAGTTATAAATATTATTGGCGTAAAGTATTACATCGTAACATTTATTTGCATCGTATTTATGAATAGTATCCCAACCGTGAAATGTATTACCATCTCCAAAATCCCATAAAAAAATTGTGGCATTTTCGGAATAATTGGTAAAAAGATATGTACCATCGTTAGGAGGAGCAAAATTTGCATTAACAGATGTAAAATTTGCTTTTGCCTGTGGCCAAACTTTAATAGTGTCTTCCATTTGTAAACTATCGATACAACCACCAATACCGTAAGCATATACATTTACAGTATATATGTTATCATTTAAATATAAATGATAACCACTGCTTTGATTAGAAGTTAAATTATCGCCAAAATTCCATAAGTATGTAAGTGAGTCCATACTAGCTTCAAAATTTACACCATGAGGTTCACAGCCACTTACAGGATTTAAGCTAACATAATACTCCCAGTACGGATAAACAATAAAATCTTTAGTAATAGTATCAGAACACTGATGTTGATTTGTAGCAACAAGACTAAGCTCATGAGTAGCAGGATAAGGGAAATAAATATCGGGATTTGCTTCAGTTGAAACAGGAAAGTTACCAAGTAACCATTGAAAATTTTGAGCACAAAGCGACTGCTGGTTAAAATGAATTAATGAAGGCATGTCAAAAGTACAGTAAGTGCCGTCATCTGAAGAAAAATCACTTACAGGAACGGGATAAACAGTGATGTAAGAGAAAAAAGTATCGACGCAATTATTATTATTGGCAATCATCATAATTGTATAATTTGTATCCTGACAGTGATTATTATTAGTAAATGTTTGAAGTGTAGGAGTAGTGAGCGATGAAGTATTGCCATTATTGAAATTCCACGAATAAGTATTAAAAGTTAAACTATCAGTTAAGTTATGAAAGTTAATTTTTAAAGGAGAACAACCTGCATCAGACGAACTTGCAAAAGCAGCTTCAGGAACATATTTAATATGGACAATTGCATTGGCTGTGTCAACACAATTATATTGATTGTTAGCAATTAAAGTAACCTGATAATCACCGTGATTACTATAATTATGGTTTGGTGCTGGCAAATTACTCAAAGGGCTTCCATCGCCAAAATCCCACAAATAGTCGGTAATTCCTGCTGCTGTATTTGTAAAATTAACTGTTTCATAAACACATACATAATCGTTAAATGAAATAACAGGAGTAACAACAGGATGTGCTGTAATAGTGTTACTGTAAGCTGTGTCGTAACCACAACCATTATTCACTATTAAACTTGCTATATATTGTCCGGGAGTTGTGTAAGTGTGTGTTGGATTAAGTGTATTACTAACATTAGCATCACCAAAGTCCCAGAAATAATTTGTACTTGCAGCCGAATTATTTGTGAAATTTACAGTTAGTGGTGAGCAACCACTTAGTTTATCAATTGTAAAAGCTGCAATAACAGCACCTGGATGAACTGTAATTGTTTGTTGATCAATATCAGCAGGACATACCGAAGAACTGTCATTAACTGTAAGAGTTATTTGATAAATGCTGTCTATTATGCCTGTATTAGTAAAAGTGAAATTAGGAGCAGACAAATTACTATAATGGCCGTTTCCAAAATCCCAATTATATATTAACCCTAATGGTGTTGACTGATTTGTAAATGCTATATTTAAAGGTGAACAACCAATTGTATTATTCATTGCAAATGAAGCATATGGAACAGGATGAACAACTATTAGATAATCGGAGCTTTTACCGGGGCATAATACTCCCGAATTTACAGAAGGAATAATATGATAAACAACGGTATCTGCATTATTACTATTATTATATAATATTTGCGAAGGTATAATATTAGAACCTGAAGGCGTAAAGCCAGTAATAACGCCACTATTTATTACGGACCAATTGAAATTAGTATTTGGAACACCAGAAGTTAATACTACCTGATTGCTCGCACTTCCTGAGCAAATATGTTGTATTAGTGGAGTATTATTAACAGTTGGACTAGGATTAACGATTACACTTGCTTGAACTGAATTTCCTGTACATCCGTTGGCTGAAGGCGTAACAGTATAAATAACCGTGCCTGTATTATTTGAAGTATTATTTAATTTCATTGATGGTATATTTCCAGTTCCTGAGCTCTGATAACCAGTAATACTTGAAGGTGCCGATGCTGTCCAACTAAATGTAGTTCCTGAAACATTACTAAAAAAGGTAATTGGTAAAGCAGTATCGCCTGAACAAATAGTTTGTTGCAAAGGAGTAACATTAACCACAGGAATGGGGTTAACAACAACAGTAGCTATAATTGAGGTACCAGGACAATTTGAAGCAGTTGGAGTAATTGTATATATTACAGAATCAATATTATTTAGTGTTGTTGTTAAATTTTGATTTATTTGATTTCCACTGCCGTCAACAGCACCGCTTATTCCTGATGGTGCATTTACTGTCCAGTTAAATGTTGTACCACCAATATTAGAACTTAGTGAAATTTGTGCATTATTATTAGAACAAATTGATAATTGCAAAGGACTTGCGGTAGCAACTGCTAAAGGGTTTACTATTACATTACTTATTGTAGAATTTGTGCAGCCAGTTAATGTATCAGTTGTTGTTACGCTATATGTTGTTGAAGTAATAGGATTTACAATAATTGACGATGTTGTCTCGATAGTTGACCACAAATAAGTATGAGCACCATTAGCATTAAGAGTAATCGACTGACCTTCACAAATTGTAGCCGAATTAACATTAATTTGCGGTAAAGGATATACTGTAACCATTATTGTATCAGAACTTAAACAAGTACCTGTTCCAAAAGAATAAGTTAATGTAAAAGTACCACTACCAGCAACAGTGGGGTTAAAAACATTACCTGATATTCCATTACCCGACCACGTTCCTCCCGTTGGCATATATCCGCTTAGAGTAACTTGAGGTGCATCAGCACAAATACTGAAACCATTTCCCGCATCAACAAGCTGCAAATCAACTACTTGCACTGTCATTGTATCGAAATTAGTACAATTTGTTGAAGGGTTTGTATAAGTGTAAGTTAAAGTAAAATTTCCTGTTGTAGAAGGAGTAAAAACACCTGAAGATGTTACATCATTGCCTGTCCATGTGCCATTAGGTGGCGAATAAGCTGTAAGTGTTATAGGTATAGGTTGGTTACACGCAAAAATATTGGGGCCTGCTTCTACTACTGGTAAAGGGTGTACAATAACAGTTGAATTTGCTGAATTAGTACAACCTGTTATTGTGTCTGTCCCTGAAATTGTATAAATAGTTGTAACATTAGGACTAACTATAATTGAGTTATTGGTTGAGCCAGTTGACCATAAATATGTATCAGTTCCATTGGCTATTAAAGTAGTTTTATCGCCTTCACAAATAACAGGGGAATTAACAGTTAAAATAGGAATTGGATAAATTGTAACCTCGAAACTTATTTGTGGTCCATAACATCCATTCAAATAGGGCTTAACAATAATAGTACCCGTTATATTGCCACCTGTTTCATTGCCAGGTGCTATCCACGATGGTATATTGCCACTGCCTGATGAACCTATGCCAATTCCTGTATTGTTATTTGTCCAAGTATAGGATGTACCAGGTATATTACTTATAAAATTACCTATGTTAATTAAGGTAGAAGGACAAACAAAAATATCATTTATTTGATTAATAATAGGCGTGGCATTTACTTTTATTGAATTATTTATTGTAACATCGCCACATTCGTTTGAAACTGTAACATCAACAGGATAAGTACCTGCTGTGTTGTATGTTATTGTTCCGGGATTTTGAGAGGTTGATGTAGTTATATTCCCTCCTGGCAAGTTCCACAAAAAAGAAATATTATCACCATAACAATTTTTAAAAGTAATTGTAGGAGTAATTGAAGAACCTTCGCAAATAAATGAAGGCAAAGTACTCATATTTACATTTGGTTTCGATTTTACGCGGATAGTTTTATTATAAGTTGCCGCAGGATTGCATCCATTTGAAGCTGTAAGTTTTATATTGTATTTGCCTGGTTGTGTAAAATTTATGACTGGATTTTCAGAATGACTGTTTGTGCCGTTTATAAAACTATAACCGCCACAAGCAGGGGCATTGCAACTATCATTATAACATGTTATTGACCAAGTGTAATTAGTGCTACCACATACATTAGTAACAACTGACAAATTAGTGAAATTTACAGTCGAGGGAGCGCAAAATACTGAATCGTCATAAGTAAATTTTGCGTTGGGTAAAGGGTTAATACAGATATTTTTTTTAATTGTATCTGAACCACAATAGTTTTGAACAGATAATGTTATTTGGTAATTACCAGGTACTGAATATGAATGTGTTTGAGAAGAGGTATTACCAATAATAACTGGCGGACTGCCATCTCCAAAATTCCATGTATATAAAGCTGTACTATTACAATAATTATCAAAACCAGGAGAAGTAGAATTTTGAAAAGTAATAGATTGATTAACGCACCCTGACTGGGGAGCATTAAAATTTGCTTTAGGAGTAGTATAAACTTTAATATTATTAGTTGTTGTTAGAGTTGAATCACAAGCATTTTTTGCTGTAATAGTAGCTACAAAGCAATTAACACAACCAGTTCCGTTTAATCCGCACGATGATTTTGAATATGTATGACAAATTGTATCGGGTGGTGGGTGAGCCAATACAATTTTTGGTGAACCATCTCCAAAATTAACTACATAAATAGTAGAACTATAATTTTGACTATAATCTGAAATTGGAAAACAAAGTAATTTTGGCCCACAACCTTGCGTATTGCCAGGATTACCAAACGATATGGCAGGATTTGAAATATTAGTAACTTGATATGTTTTTGAATTGCTACATCCATTTGCTCCAGTTACTTGAAAAACAAGTTGATATTCTCCTTGCTGCGTGTATGTATGAGTAACAGTTGAAAAACTTGATGCAATATAATCAGAAGACCCATCACCCCAAATAATCGTATATGAAGTATTATTGGTAGTAGATGAATTTATTACGTTTACCAGAAAATATTGATTACTCGAAGAAGAATAAGCACAATTATTAAAATTTGACAACTCGGTTAAAGCTGGATCCGGGAGTTTCTTTATTGTAATTGTTTTTGTTATACTGTCTTTACAACCTGTTGCATTATTAGTAACTACTAATTTTACATTATACTGACTGTTGTTATTGCCAATAACAGCAGGGAAAGAATGCGAAGGTGATGAAGTTGTTGAAGTTGTGCCATCTCCAAAATTCCATAAATATGAATTGCCTCCTGTACTTGTATTTGTAAATGTTACTGGAGTTGCAGCACAAGCATAATTAGGACTAAACGTAAAATTTGCATCAGGCTTTGGCTTAACTGTTATAGTTATTGTAGCACTATCCTTATTGTTTAATACATCTTTTACAATTAATTTATACGTAATTGTGTTTAACGGACAGGCTGTTTTCATAGAATCGTTACTACCTGATAAATATGTTAGAGGCGACCAAGCGAAAACTACAGAACCAATTGCACCAGTAACTTGAGCATTAATATTTGTGCAAGAACCTTCACAAATTGATGTATTCCCTGAATGTAAGACCACATTTATAGCATATACATCAAAATTTGATATAGTAAACCCAAATAATATTAATATAAAAAACAACCGTTTCATACGATTTATATATTAATTTTCAAAGGTGCCATATGTAACTCGCATAATATTTATCGCCTATTATATAAAAACATGCTCGTTTCATTAAATATTTTTTACTTCCAATTTTGTAAAATTACAAATAATTTTACTAAATAGTATAATGTTTTTACAAAAATACTGCTAATATTATTAATAAACTGATTATTTGGTTTAAAATTAATTTAAGGTGTCATTTTATAGTAAAAAAAGTTTATAAAAGAGATTTTTGTATTACGATTGAAGAATGAATAATAAAGATTAATATTTGTTATAATTAGATAAACCATATTATTAATTGTATTTTTTTAACTTCAAACGATATTTCATCAGCTCCATTGAAGCTACATTATAAGAGAAAAATTACCTATATCTAAAAAACAAGTATATTTGCATAAATAAACAATAAATATTA
>CAZDEU010000024.1:1682-3068 GCA_964504265.1 uncultured Bacteroidales bacterium | reverse complement strand
TAGTAAAAGATTTGAACTATCAACAGGCTTTAAAGTTGGCTGGATAATAAAATTATCGGGACGAAACAAAAATGATTACTTCTATTATTAAAAAAGAATAAGTTTATATGTTTTTTTTAACCGCTAAGACCGCAAAGGATTACGCAAAGACTGCAAAATAATACCTTTAAAAAACCAATAAATAATATGAATATTTTTTACAGTTTTTTTATTTTTATTTATATAATAGCAATAAAAATAAGTTCACTGTTTAATGAACAAGCTGCCAAATGGATAAAAGGCAGGAACAAATGGAAAGAATATGCTGGGCTTATTAATCCAGGTAATGACAAATTAGCTTGGTTTCATTGCGCTTCTTTGGGCGAATTTGAACAGGGAAGAACTGTTATTGAGGCATTTAAAAATGAATTTCCAAATTGGAAAATTCTTATAACTTTTTTTTCACCTTCGGGCTACGAAATCAGAAAAAATTATGAAACTGCCGATTATATAATGTATTTACCTGCCGATACAGCTTCTAATGCAAAATATTTTGTTGATATAATTAAACCTGATATTGCTTTTTTTGTTAAATATGAATTTTGGTTTAATTACATTAATAATCTTTATAAAAAACAAATTCCTGTAATTTATTTTTCTTCTATTTTCAGACCATCGCAACATTATTTTAAATTTTATGGACGTTGGTTCAGAAAACAATTAAAAAAATTAAACTGGCTTTTTGTTCAAAACAAGGAATCAATAAGCTTGCTTAACTCAATTGGAATTGAGAATTGTAGCATAAGTGGCGACACGAGGTTCGATAGAGTGATGCACGCTGCTAATAATATTAAAACTTTCGATGAACTTGAGAAATTTTCAGACGGTAAAAGGATTTTATTATGTGGAAGCACATGGCCTCCCGATGAAGCTTTGCTCGAAAAAGTTGTTGATAATTTACCTGACGATGTTAATATTGTTATAGCTTCGCATAATGTTGATGAAGAACATATTGATGCTTTAATGCAACGTTTTGAAGATAAAATAATTAAGTTATCTGAATTTTATCAAAAAAATTATCTTGATTACAAAATACTGTTAATAGACGGTATGGGTTTTCTTTTACATTTATACCGTTATGCGCATGTTGCATATATTGGGGGAGGCTTTGGCAAAAGCATACATAATATTTTGGAAGCTGCTACCTTTGGCAAACCTGTTATCTTTGGCCCTGCATATCACAAATTTAAGGAAGCTCACGATTTGATTTCAAATAAAGGGGCTTTTGCCGTAATTAATAAAGATGAGCTTAATATAATTATTACTAAATTATTTAATGATAATAATTTTTATAATACTGCTTCAAATAATTGTAGTAATTATGTTAGCGAAAACTGCGGTGCTACT
>CAZDEU010000024.1:0-1582 GCA_964504265.1 uncultured Bacteroidales bacterium | reverse complement strand
TTAATATAAAATGCGAACATATATAAATTTACATCACATGTTTAAGCACCATTTTAATATTATCAGATTTACCCATAGTAAAAAAGTGAAGTACAGGAACTTTATGTTTAATTAATTCTTTGCACTGAGCTACAGCCCATTCAATTCCTATTTGCTTTGCGTGTGAATTATCCTTACATTTTTCGATTTCAAGAACTAATTGCTGAGGAATGTCAATATTAAACGTTTGTGGCAGTGTATTGACCTGATTTTTAGTTGAAATAGGTTTTAAGCCAGGTATTATTGGTACATTAATTCCAACTTTTCGGCATGAATCAACAAAGCGAAAATATTTACTATTATCAAAAAACATTTGTGTAACAATATAATCGGCGCCGGCATTAACTTTTTGTTTTAAATGATGCAAATCGGTTTCAAAATTGGGGCATTCAATATGTTTTTCGGGATATGCGGCAACACCAATCGAAAAATTTGTGGGGAAAGTATGTTCAAGTTCATTGTCAAGATAAATCCCTTTGTTCATATCCATAATTTGTTTAACAAGGCCCGAAGCGTACTGATGTCCGTCAGCTTCAGCAACAAAGTATTTTTCATTTTTAGGAGTATCGCCTCTGAGTGCAAGCACATTGTGAATACCGAGAAAATGCAGGTCAATCAAAGCATTCTCGGTTTCTTCTCTGTTAAAACCACCACAAATAATATGAGGAACGACTTCTATACCGTATTTAAATTTAATTGCAGCCGAAATACCGACAGTTCCCGGGCGTTTACGAACAATTTTTTTTTCTAATAAGCCTTTTTCTCTTTTTTTATAAACAGTTTCTTCGCGATGATAAGTAACATTAATAAAAGATGGTTCAAACTCAAGTAAAGGCTCAATAGCGTTATGTACCGAATTGAAATCACCGCCTTTTAGCGGTGGAATAAGTTCAAAAGTAAATAGAGTTTTATCAGAATTTTTTAATAATTCAGGAATATTCATGTTTTTTTAATAATTTAATCTGTTTTTTAATAATTTTTCAGCTTTTTCGATGGTTATGCCTTTTCTGTTTGAATAATCATTAATTTGGTCGCTATTAAAATTACCAACCGAAAAATAATGAGCATCATCATTTGCAAAATAATAACCACAAACAGAAGAAGCGGGTACCATACCATAAGTTTCAGTAAGTTTTAATCCGGCTTTTTCAGCATTTAAAACTTTAAAAATTATAGTTTTTTCTGAATGGTCGGGGCAACAAGGATAACCCGGCGCTGGTCTTATTCCCTTACAATTTTCATCTAAAGTATTAGAATTATTTATTTTTTCATAAGCCCAATATTTTGTTCTAACATCGTAATGCAATTGGGCTGAAAAAGCTTCAACAATTCTATCACACAATATCTTAAACATAATATTTGAGTAATCATCATTTAAAAAAGCCTTATTTTCTAAAATTGCATTATCAACTTTGCTGGCAGTAAGAGCAAAAAGACCAATATAATCCTTATCAGGAGAAATAAAATCGGAAAGACAAAGATTATTTTCACTATTTTGTTTTAATTCCTGATTTCTCAAAAAATGAAGATTTGCAATTAATTT
>CAZDEU010000023.1:0-26462 GCA_964504265.1 uncultured Bacteroidales bacterium | reverse complement strand
CCATTTATTATTAAATATTTCTCAATAGCAATTTCAAAAGCATCTCCAAAACGAATTTCATGAGATTGCAATAAATTTTGCAAAATCTTTGCTTTGGGTTTTGTCGGTCTAAAGAGCCCAATGTATCGATTTGGATAATGTGATATTTTTATTAATAAATCAGCTTTTGATTTTTCAAAAATTGTTTCATTAAAAATCTTTTGAAATTGATTAAATTCCATTATCTCCATAAATTAAGAAATTTTCTTCTGATTCTTTAGCTATGTTGTCGTCAAAAACTAATTCTTGATTAAAACTTCTGGAAGAATTATTCAAATAACGTTTTTCATAATCATAGCGAAATTCATCAATACTAATAAATCTATTATCTCTTTTAACATACCAATACGACCAGCCATTGTTACTTTCTTTCTTTAGAATTTTTGCACTAATTTTATGTATTGACCCCGATTCTCCCTCAAAATTTAATGAAGCATTGGCCATGACTTGAGCATAATATTTACGATCTCTTGAATATAGATTTTCGCCAATTTTCACATATCCTTTTTCTATCAAGTTACCAAAAGGAACTTTAGGTTTTCTTTTTTCAATTCTATATTCAAGTAGCGGTTTATCAAGGGGTTTAATCTTTTCTAATCTTTCATTACCTACTTTAATATAAAACTCTTCTCGGTCAAAAGCAATAAAACGTCTTCCAAGTCTTTTAGCCACAGCAGCGGTTGTTCCACTCCCTGAAAAAGGATCTAAAACAATGTCATTGGGATTGGATGTTGAAATAATAATCCTAAACAATAATTCAGCAGGTTTTTGAGTTGAATGAGCTTTTTGTCCATTTACTTTAATACGCTCAACGCCTTGACATATAGGGATTAACCAATCGCTTCGCATTTGCAAATCATCATTAATTACTTTCATTGAATGATAATGGAATGTATAATTTGATGTTTTTGATTTTGTTGCCCAAATTAATGTTTCATGAGCATTATTAAATCTAGTACCTTTAAAATTAGGCATAGGATTAGTTTTCACCCAAATTATGTCATTCAACATCCAAAAGCCTGTATTTTGCAAAATAGTACCAACTCTAAAAATGTTATGATATGTACCAATAACCCAAAAACTGCCAGTATTCTTTAAAATTCTATGGCATTCTTGCATCCACAAAGCAGTAAATTTGTCATATTCTTCTTTTGACTCAAACTTATCCCAGTCATCATTAACGGCATCCACCTTCGTTTGATTGGGTCTATACAATTCACCATTTAATTGTAAATTATAAGGAGGATCAGCAAAAATCAAATCAACTGAATTGTCAGGAATATTTTTTAATAATTCAATACAGTCGCCTTGATGTAACTTGTTCAATTCTAATGGGCCTATGTGTGTCATTTTTTTTTATATTTAAAATCAAAGGTAATTTTTTTTTTTATTATACGCTTTATTTTTCAGTATAAACTTTAATATTATGCTCTCACTACATTGAAATAAAACCCGCAATATTTTTACAGTTGAAACAACATCAATTTCTTATTTAAAACATTAGTAATCAGTTGACTGATAATCCCCATTATATTGAGAATATTATTAAAAGTAAGTTTAAAAAATTATTTGTCAAATTTTATCAGTAATAGGCGTATATATAATAACGATTTTATTTAAAAATATTGTTTTTTCTACATTAAATATAATATAATATTAATAGATCAAACTTATTTTACGTTTATAATATCTTTTTAAATACATATAAAAAATTTAATAAAAGCATGTATTAAATCCCTAATCAAAAAATATTTTATAACTTAGCGTTTTAACAAAAATATTTTTTATGATAAACGATAAACTAATAAATCCAAACAGTATTGCCGTTATCGGAGGTTCAAATGATATAACAAAACCGGGAGGCAAGGTGTTAAAAAATTTAATTGACAATAATTTCAAAGGGTCGCTTTATGTTGTTAATATTAAAGAAACTGAGGTTCAAGGATTAAAGAGTTATCAGAAAGTTGATGAACTACCACAAACTGACCTTGCTATTATAGCCGTTGCTGCACGCTTTGTATTAGAAACTGTTGAAATATTAGTTAATAAAAAAAACACTAAGGCATTCATAATTCTGTCGGCCGGCTTTAGCGAAGAAAGCGAAGAAGGCAAAAAACTTGAGAAAAAAATTGTTGAAATTATTAATAATGCAGGTGCTTGCCTTATTGGACCAAACTGCATTGGAGTATTAAACACCAATTATGCAGGTGTTTTTACAACTCCAATACCAAAGCTATCACCCAAAGGCTGCGACTTGATTTCTGGTTCAGGAGCAACTGCAGTATTTATAATGGAATCGGGTATTCCCAATGGATTGTCTTTTTCTAATGTTTTTTCAGTTGGTAACAGCGCCCAATTAGGTGTAGAGGACATTCTTGAGTATTTAGACAATACTTACAATCCCGCTCACAGCTCGCCTGTCAAATTATTATATGTCGAAAATATTAATAATCCGAGTAAATTATTAAAACACTCTGTAAGTTTAATACGTAAGGGTTGTAGAATAGCTGCTGTAAAATCGGGCAGTTCCGAAGCTGGAAGCCGAGCTGCCTCTTCTCACACAGGTGCTTTAGCAAGTCCCGATGTGTCAGTTGATGCACTCTTTCGCAAAGCAGGTATTGTAAGATGTTACAGCCGAGAAGAACTTACTGTTGTTGCTTCTGTATTTATGCACCCCGAAGTTAAAGGTAAAAACATTGCTGTAATAACTCATGCCGGTGGTCCTGCTGTTATGCTTACAGATGCTTTATCGAACGGGGGTATGAACATACCTCATTTAGAAGGTACTGTCGCAGATGAGTTGTTAGCCCAGCTATTCCCTGGCTCTTCGGTTGGTAATCCAATAGATTTCCTTGCAACAGGAACTGCCGACCAATTAGGAATAATTATAGACTATTGTAATACAAAATTAGACAATACCGATGCAATGGTAGTTATTTTTGGAAGTCCAGGTTTGTTTAATGTTTCGGATGTTTACAAACTTTTGGACGAAAAAATGAAAACATCTTCAAAACCTATATTTCCTGTGCTGCCTTCAATTATTAATGCAAAAAATGAAATTAATGAATTTTTATCATCGGGCAGAATTAATTTTCCCGACGAGGTTACACTTGGCAGAGCTTTAACAAAGATTTTTAACACTCATAAACCTTTTACTTGTACTGATGACAACATTATTATTGATAAAACAAAAATAAGGAATGTAATTGATAATGCTAATGATGGATATATTTCGCCTAACGAAATACAATCATTACTTGATGCAGCGGGAATACCTCGTGCAGGTGAAGCAGTTGTTGATAATAGTGAAAAAGCAGTTGAAGAAGCTGAAAAACTCGGATATCCTGTTGTAATGAAAGTAGTAGGACCAGTTCATAAATCAGATGTTGGCGGCGTAGTTTTAAATGTAAAAAATGCACACGAAGTAAATAATGAATTCGACAGAATGATAAAAATACCCGACACTACTGCAATATTAATACAGCCAATGTTAACTGGCACTGAGCTTTTTGCAGGTGCAAATCGCGATGATAAATTCGGTCATCTTATTATGTTTGGATTAGGCGGCATTTTTATTGAAGTATTGAAAGACGCAACATCAGGTCTTGTTCCTCTTTCAAAAGATGAAGCAAAGCAGATGATAAGAAGTATAAAAAGTTACCCTATAATAAAAGGTGTAAGAGGTAAAGAAGGTATTGATGAAGACAAAATTATAAATGTACTTATGCGATTGAGTAAATTACTTACAATAGCACCCGAAATAAGCGAACTTGACCTTAATCCATTACTTGGGAAAGGTAACAAACTAACTGCAGTTGATGCAAGAATAAGGATAAGTAAATAAAGTCATATTTACTAAAACACAACTACATCAACTTAAGCATAGCTTTAACAGTTTTTTCTGCCCCAACAGCAATATCTTTTATTGAAGTTCCGAGCATATAACAAGGCGAAGTAACTATTTTATTTTTTTTGTCAATAGCTATTTCGCTCTTAGCTTTATTATTATGAACAGCTCCCATTGCTATAATATGAAAAGCAGTTGAAACATCATTACCAACAGTAACTTCTACATTTTTAAAAATATTTGCGATAATAACAGGTGCTATACATAAAGCTCCAATAGGTTTTTTTGCTCTATGTGCGTCGATTAAAACTTTTTTAAGTCCAGACATTACTGTCATTTTATCACCTTTAAATGCATAATCGCTTAAATTTTTAGCAGCTCCAAAGCCTCCTGGAAGTATTAATCCATCAAAATTATTTACATTAAGATGTGAAAGAGGTTTTATTTTACCCCTTGCTATACGAGCTGATTCGACAAGTATATTCCGTTTTTCGTTCATTACCTTGCCGTTTAAATGATTGATAACGTGAAACTGATTAACATCAGGTGCAAAAATTTCATAAGTAGCATTTAATTTGTCAATAGCTAATAATGTCATTACTGCTTCATGAATTTCGCTGCCGTCATAAACGCCACAGCCTGAGAGAATTACTGCAATTTTTTTCATACGATTATATTGATATTGGTTAAAAATTAATTTGAGGTGCAATACTTGAAAATAAAAAATATTTAAACCTCGTTTCAAATATCATAAATTTTATTTTTGATTATAAAAATTCTTAATTTTACAAAACATAAAAATTCACAATACAATATTCAAATATACATCGTTATAATTAATAAAACAAATGTTATAAAATGATTTTTATCTCTAAAAATAAGCTATATTTTTTATTATTGATATTTTATATATTGATAATGCAATATAGTGGGGCGCAAAACTTAATACCTAACCCAGGCTTCGATGATTTGTTTTCGGAAAAAAATTCAATATACCCATGGACAAAAATTAATACAATAGATTTTTTCCTTGAATCTCAAAAATTTAGTATTAAAAAGAATAATAATGTCGACAAAAATTTTATACTTCGAAAAGCACGTAGTTCTCCTGCTTACATAGGTATAAGGATACAAAAAAAATATAGGGAATTTATTCAGATAAAATTAGAACAGCCTCTTATTGCTGGGCATCACTATCGTTTTGAATTGTATATGGTACCATCCGAACATTGTCATTATTTTGTACGCTCATTAGGGGTGTCTTTTTATGATAAAAAACACGCTTATGCTTCAAATAATATGGTTAAGAAATTTCAACCTCAAATAATATTTTATAACCGAAAAGGATTAAAAAGCGAAAATGGTAGCTATTGGAAACTTTATACTGCCGATTTTTGTGCAACTGGCAATGAAAAGTATATTACTATCGGTAATTTCTCTAAAAAACAGTCTAAAAGATTAGTATCTAAAAAGTTCAGATTGCTTTATTTTAAAACTAAAGAAGCTTATATTTATATTGATGATATTTCTTTAAAAGATTTGGATGCAAAAGTTAAAAAAGTAATTACTGAAAAAAAACTTTCTAAACCCGATACTACTCACATTGTCGCTATTCCTCCAAAAAATATTGAAATTAAAAAAGAAGTTGTAAAAGAAAAATTTATTGAAGAAGAAGTAATTGTTGAAAACACTCAAATTTTGCCTAAAGTAAATTATATTGAAGAAACTTTAACCGAAAGCAAAAAAATAGTATTACGCAATATACATTTTGATTATAACAGCGCAAAATTAAGAACAGATTCTTATACAGAATTGAATCTTTTGCTTGATTACATGAAAAACAACCCAAAAGTTCAAATTGAAATATCAGGACATACTGATAATATTGGTAGCGATGCTTATAATAAAAAACTCAGCAATTTAAGGGCAAAAGCTGTTTTCGATTACCTTATTACAAATAAAATTGATGAAAGCAGATTAACTTATGCAGGCAAAGGATTTGACGAGCCTGTAGCAGATAATAATACCGCAGAAGGCAGAAACTTAAACAGAAGAGTTGAAATTAATATTAAGTAAAAACTTTACAAACTTTTTTTACCCATTATTTTGAATTTCATCAATACTAAATTTATAACCAACACCTTTTATAGTGATAATATTCAAAATTTCAGTTTTTTCTCTAATTTTTCTAATATGTACATCAACAGTTCTGCCACCAACAATCACATCGTTGTCCCACACCTTATCAATTATTTCGTAGCGTGTAAAAACTTTTTCTGGTTTAGAAAGAAGTAGGAACAGCAAATCGAATTCTTTTTTTGAGAGATATATTGCTTTACCTGCTTTCTTGACAATACGCATTTCTTTATCAATAAATATATCAGCTATATTTATTGTGTTTGGGTTAATAGTATTATCAAAACCCACTATTCTTCGAAGCAAAGCTTTTATCTTACTTTTCAAAACTATTGGTTTAACTGGTTTACCAATATAATCATCAGCACCAGATTCCAGCCCTTCTATTTGGGCATAATCTTCGGAGCGAGCCGATAAAAACATAATTAAAACATCTTTCAATTCTGGAATTTCTCTAATCATTTTGCAGGTTTGAAATCCATCTTGCCCGGGCATCATAACATCAAGTATAATAAGATGAGGAAGTTCTCTAACAGCAATTTTTAATGCCTGTTTACCATCATAAGCTTTAAACACTTTATAACCTTCTTTTTCAAGATTATATCCAATAAATTCGAGTATGTCAGGTTCGTCGTCAACAAGTAAGATTTTATAAGAATTATTTTCCATCTTATTATAAATAATTATATTTGAGAAATTTTACGCATTCCCGTTTTTACATAAATGCAATAAAACAAATATACATTAAAATTTTAATTAAATAAATAAGTTATGATATGAACAAAATTTTATATTTGCTTATTAATTGAACATCATTAAAAAATTATATATAAATTTTGATGATGTATTTTTAACATATTCATCTAATTATATACATAAATGCTTAAAACCGAAAAAAACAAAAATTTAAAATCATTAAACACGTTTGGAATTGACATATATGCCAATTATTACATTAATATTGAAAATACTGACGATATTATCAGAAGTATTGAATTTATAAATAGCAATGATATACCTTTTTTAATACTTGGAGGGGGCAGCAATATTTTATTTACAGGTAATTTTGAAGGTGCTGTTTTTCATATTAATACAAAAGGGATTAGTATTATTTCAAAAAAAGATAATAATGTATATGTAAAAGCAGAGGCAGGCGAAAACTGGGATAGCCTTATAAATTTTTGTGTAGACAAAAACTTATGGGGACTTGAAAATTTATCAATGATACCAGGAAAAGTTGGAAGCAGCCCTATTCAAAATATTGGGGCTTATGGTACCGAAGTTAAAGATACTATTGAAGAACTTGAGGCTTATGAAATAAACACAGGAGAAAAAAGAATTTTTAAAAATAATGAATGCGATTTTGGATACAGATATAGTATTTTTAAAGCTGAATTTAAAAATAAATTTATTATAAGTTCGGTAACTTACAAACTATCCGCATTACCAAAACCAAATATTTCTTATAAAGGATTGAGCGATGAATTAAAACAAATAAACGTTAAAAGCCCTACTATAAAAGATATATTCAATGCTGTTTCCCGAGTTAGAAGTAATAAGTTACCAGATCCTGAAATAACAGGCAATGCAGGTAGTTTTTTTAAAAACCCTGTGATTTCGCCCGAAAAAATTAAAAATTTAAAGTCTGAATATCCAAATATTGTTCATTTTTCTCAACAAGATGGGAATGTAAAAGTTGCTGCAGCTTGGCTAATAGAACAATGCGGTTGGAAAGGCAAAAGCATGGGAAAAGCTGGAGTACATGACAAGCAACCCCTGGTACTTATTAATAATGGAAATGCTAGTTCAAAAGATATAATAACTTTATCCAATAAAATTATTGAAGATGTCGGCAATAAATTCGGGATTACACTTGAACCAGAAGTTAATATTATATGATATTAATGTATATTATTTTTTATTCCTGAGTATTTTTTTCGTTCTTCACTTCTTCAGTTGCATCGTTTGAGGATGCAGCACTAATTGTTTCGTTTTCTGTATTTGATTTGGGTTCTTCTTCTATTGGAGCTTCTTCCAAATCTAATAAATTATTTTTCAATAATATATTATACCAGTTAATAACTTTTTTCATATCAGAAGCATAAACGCGTTCTTTATCATATTCGGGAATTACCTCTTCAAAAAAAAGTTTAAGTTTTGCATTATCAGATATAACATCTTCAACAGATTTTTTGTCTGTTTTATCGAATATTCTTTTAAATACATCAGCAAGAGGCATTTCCTCGCCACTAGTAAAAATTGCAATTTCTTCAAGATTACTTATTTTTTGTGTAGCATAAGCAGGTGTTCTTTTACCGTCGACTAATGATTCTACAATGATGCTGTTTCTGGTTTGAGAAATAATTTTAAACAATCCAGGTTTACCCGATATTGCAAGAATTTTTGATAAGTCCATATTATAATATAGTATTAATTTGAAACTCCAAAAATATAAAAATCATTTCAATAATTGATAAAATAATCTAAAAAAATAATTTATCAGAGTAAAAAGTTTTACTTTTGTTTTTTTGTTTATTATGATAGTTGATATATTTATTCCTTGCTTTATAGACCAGCTTTATCCTGAAACTGCCATGAATATGGTAAAGATATTAGAAAGGCTTGATATTGGTGTTAATTACAATAAAAATCAAACCTGTTGTGGGCAAATGGCTTTTAACAGCGGTTTTTGGAATGAAGCAAAATCGCTGGCAATAAAATTCCTACGTGATTTCCCTAACGACAGATACATAGTATCGCCTTCTGCTTCTTGTGTTGGCATGGTTAAGAATTATTATAATGAATTTTTCTATAATTCAGCTTTTCATAATGAATATAAACAAGTTCAAAAAAACATCTACGAATTTACTGATTTTTTAGTTAATGTGCTTAATGTTGGCAATATAGGTGCAACTTTTGCTGAAACAATAACTTATCATGATGCTTGTGCAGCTTTAAGAGAAATGAAAATTAAAGAACAGCCTCGTAAATTATTAAGTCATGTTAAAGGACTTAAACTTGTTGAAATGGAAGAAAGTGATACCTGTTGTGGTTTTGGAGGCACTTTTTCAGTTAAACACGAAGCAATTTCAACTGCTATGGCACAGCAAAAAGTTCAACATGCAATAGATTCAGGTGCTTCGTATATTGTATCTACCGAAGGCTCTTGTCTTATGCATCTTGAAGCATATATCAATAAAAACAATTTGCCTATAAAAACAATGCACATTGTTGATGTACTTGCATCGGGCTGGGAAGACTGATTTTATTGCAAAATTAATTTAATGGTTTTTGTAATATTGCCTGATTCAATTTCACAAAAATAAACACCTGGGTTGAATTTTTTAGTGTCAATAATAATCTGATGATTACCTTTTAACATATATTCATCTGATAACAATTCCTGAAGTTGACCAATAATATTGAATAACTGAATTTTGACTTTTCTACTTTCAGGCAAATTCATATTAATAGTAAAAAAATTCTTGGCAGGATTTGGGAAAATATTAACATCAAAATATTTATTATTATTAAATATATTAATATCAGAAATATTGAAATATTTATCATTTACCATTGAAGCTGAATTTTTAATATCATAATAATTATCACCTGCCAAAAGAGCAAAAACAACATTAATCGAATCGCCGGCTTTAAGGTTAAAAGGTCCTGAACTAACCATACTTGCAATATCGTTACCATTATTACCCTGCCCTGCCGAAAACCTATTTGTACTTAGGGCTGCATATTTTTCGGCAGCCGAAAAGCCATCATAAATTTCAATACTATTGGCAGAGCCATCAGCATCAAAAGCATAAGTTTTAGCGTTATCGGGCGAAACAAGCATAATACCACCATAAATACCGCCGGCAACTGGAAAGGTATAACTTAAATTGAGCGAAGCATCCCACAAAGTCCTGTTAGCATAACAATTAGCAATATCCCAGTCAATAAACATACCTGCATAAAAATCAGGTAAAATCGACTGACTTTTGTTTTTAATATAATAATCAAAAATAATAAATTTACTGCTATCGGTATGAGTATAAGCAGTAACTTTTTGTTCTATTTCGAGCCCCATTGAAGTAACATCAGCAGAAGCATCATTAAATTTATTTGTATAAAATGTGTATCCATTGCCAATAAATTCAGATTCAGCTATATTTGTTAAAGGCAAAAAATCTTCGTCATAACCTCCAGTAGCACTATAAACATTATCAGAAACCTGCCCCTGACTGCTCCCCATCATCAAGCCTCCACAATATAAAATATTTTTACTATTTCTAAACCTTAAACCAATTCCTTCGCTTGCATAATAATCATTAAAACCAATTTTACCTCTGCTTGAGACTGTTGTTTCTGTAAGTCCCGATGTTATATCAACATAATCTTTATTAAGTTTTATTGTAAAATATTCAAATGACGAATAAGATGTTGCAGAATATTGAACTTTAATTTCAACATTATGAGTACCTGCAGGCATACTTTGCAAAACAGAAATTATGAAAGGATTAGAATTGTTGTTTTTAATAGCCATAGCAGGCAAATTACCAATATTAGCAAAAGGTTGAGTTATATCAATATAAGGAGATTCAGAACTTATATTAATTGTTAAATTTGAAGCATCGTCCAAATAATTAATAAAATCGGCAGTAATCATTATATTCTCATTAGCAACATATATATTATCGTTACCGTCTTCGGTGCTTAGTTCAACAATTCTAACAGAAGGAGTTGACTGTGTAAGCGATTTAAATAAATTTACTCTGCCCGAACCAAGCTTATCCGTAAAAATTGTGTTAGTACCAATAGTGTCAATAAGATCAGCAGTAGCACGAAGTTTTTCACCAATTTGAATAGCATTATAATTAGGGAATACCGATTTAACAATAGCTGCACAGCCCGAAACAATGGGAGCTGACATAGAAGTACCACTATAATTTGTATAAGATCCGTTTGTCCATGTCGAAAAAATATTTTTGCCTGGTGCACATAAATCAACGTAAATACCGTAATTAGAAGTACTGTTTTTCAAATCATATTGGTCGGTAGCTGCAACGCTAATAACATTATTGAGAGAGGCAGGATAAAAAGGAAGTTCATTATTGTCGTTGCCACAAGCTGCAACAACAACAGCATCGTGATTATAAACTGCATAATTAATGATATCTTGTCCATAAGCTCCTGGATTAGCAGTACCCCCCCAACTGCAGTTAATAACATCGCATCCATGGTCTGCTGCGTAAACGATACCTTCATAAGAATGAATTAAATTATTGTCGCTATCACTAATTTTAACGGGCAAAAACCTTGTTTTAAATCCTACACCTGCAACACCAATACCATTGTCAGTTTTGGCTGCTGCAATTCCCGAAACATGAACACCGTGAGGGTCAGTATCATACAATGGATTATTATCGTTGTCGCCCATATCCCATCCTCTGAAATTGTCAATATATCCATCGTTGTCATCGTCAGTTCCATTGGGTGGGTCGTTGTAATTATAATAAATATTGCCAGTTAAGTCGGTATGTTCCCAGTCGGTACCTGTATCAATAATTCCAATTACAATTGAAGTATCACCTTTTGAAATATCCCAAGCATCAAAAGCCTTAATAATATTGAGATGATATTGATTAGTAGCACCGGGGTCGCTTGGCACATAAAGTGTTTTGGGTAAAACATGAGGAACGGCATATTCTAACAGTTGGCTTTTTTGAAGATTGGCAATTATCTTATATACAGGAATTTGCTTATCAAAAAACACTTCATATATAAGAGATAAATCGACAAGTTTTTGACCATAACGATTATATTCAGTAGCAGGCTTAGAACTTAAAGGGAAAATTTTAGCACAAGAATCAAAATTTATATTTTCCAAAACATTCGACAAAACAGAGTGATTAATGTTATCAATCAGACAAAATTCACGATATTCGGGTTTAATTTTTATAATTACCCGCCCTGCAAGTATTTCATCATTAATCTCATTCTGCTGCGAATACACATAGCCCATTGCCCAAATGTTGATTGCAATAAATAAAACAATCACAATAATATTGTAAAAGTATTTTATCATATTTATATATAATTAAACATAAATAAACGATAAAGGTATAAAATATCTGATTGTTTTTTAATGTTTATTAAAAAAGGTTATAAATTATTTTGAGGTGCTATGGTAGTTCATAAAGTAAATTGACGATGTACGATTGACTATCAATTTCATTTGGTTTTAGTTTAATTTATTGTAATAGCCTCTACATTGCTTATTTTCTAAGATGTTTAGATAATTATTTGCGACATATATATTTCTTAAAAGAATTAATTAGTAAAAATACTTATAATTTTATTAAAAGTACAAATAAATTTGATTCATTATATGTTTGAATTTTAATTATAAATTTATGATAAAAATGTAAGTTAAATACGAATTAAAATTTAAGATTATTAATTGAATATTTTTAGATATATGATATTTTATAATCGTTTAACATTCGTATTTTTATTTTAACTTTATAAACTTTATAAACTTTTAACTTTATAAACTAAAATTCATATATACAAAAAATTTTATTACTTTTGCAGCTAATTTCAGGGAAAATTATTAAACCCTTATAAAATCTAATTAATCTAATATAGGAGAAATAAAGTATGGCTAAAACCTGTCAATCAAAATATGTTTATTATTTTGGTGGAAACAAAGCCGATGGCACGGCTGATATGAAAAATCTTTTAGGTGGTAAAGGTGCCAACCTTGCCGAAATGATAAACTTAGGACTTCCGGTTCCAGCCGGTTTTACAATTACAACCGAAGTTTGCTTACTCTACAACAAAAATAAAACAGCTTACCAAAAAGATGTTACTAAGTCTGTTCAGGAAGCTCTTAAAAAAGTTGAAAAAGAAATGGGGGCTATATTTGGAGACCCTAAAAACCCCCTTTTAGTTTCTGTTCGTTCTGGAGCTAGAAGTTCTATGCCTGGCATGATGGAAACCGTTCTTAATGTTGGACTTACCGACATTACACGTGAGGCTCTTATCAAAAAAACCAAAAATCCTCGTTTTGTTTATGATTCACAACGCCGATTAATTCAAATGTATTCAGACGTTGTAATGGAAAAAGCTGCAGGGATTAAGCCTGCCGATGGCAAAGGTATTCGCCAACAGCTCGAAAAGGAACTGGATAAAATGAAAAAAGCTAAAAATGCTAAAAGCGACACCGACCTTACAACTGAAGATTTAAAGCAACTTATTGATATTTACAAGAAAAAAGTAAAAGAAGTTCTTGGAAAACCTTTCCCCGAAGATGCTATGGAACAGTTATGGGGCGCTATTGGTGCTGTTTTCCAAAGCTGGAACGGCGAAAGAGCTGTCGCTTACCGTCGTATCGAAGGTATTCCTGACGAATGGGGTACTGCTGTTAACGTTCAGTCGATGGTTTTTGGTAATATGGGAGATAATTCAGCTACAGGAGTAGCTTTTACTAGAAATCCTGCTACTGGTGAAAATTATTTTTACGGCGAATGGCTTGCAAATGCTCAAGGTGAAGACGTGGTTGCTGGTATTAGAACTCCAAATCCTATTAACGAAGTTGGTAAAAGTGATTATAACAGAAATATACCTTCGCTCGAAGTTGTTATGCCTAATGTTTATAAAGAACTTGACGAAATCCAAAAATCTCTTGAAAAGCATTATCATAATATGCTCGACATTGAGTTTACCATTCAGGAAGGTAAATTGTATATGCTTCAATGCAGAGTTGGAAAAAGAAATGGCACAGCAGCCGTTAAAATGGCGCTTGATATGCTAAAAGAAAAACTTATTGACAAGCATGAGGCTATTTTAAGAGTTACACCTGACCAGCTTGATGAACTCCTGCACCCTATTGTTGACCCTGTTGAAGAAAAGAAAGTTAAAAGTATTGCTAAAGGTTTGCCCGCAGGACCCGGTGGTGCAACAGGTCAAATTGTTTTTAATTCTGAAGATGCTGTTAAATTAAATAAACAAGGTAAAAAAGTAATTCTTGTCAGAAAAGAAACAAATCCTGAAGATATTGAAGGTATGAGAGCCGCTGAAGCTATATTAACTGCTCAGGGTGGCATGACAAGTCATGCTGCTCTTGTTGCAAGAGGCTGGGGCAAATGCTGCGTTGTTGGTGCCGGCGAACTTAATATCGACAGTAGCAAAAAGACCATCACTATTGGTAAAGATATTACTCTAAAAGAAGGTGATTTTATTTCTCTTAATGGCTCCAAAGGAACTATTTATAAAGGTGAACTTAAAATGAAACCTGCCGACCCTAAAAATCCTGATTTACTCGCTTTTATGAAACTTTGTGATGAAACGAGAAAACTTAAAGTAAGGACTAATGCTGATACTCCTGATGATGCTCAGACTGCGCGTAATTTTGGAGCCGAAGGTATTGGCTTATTCCGTACCGAACACATGTTCTATGGCAAAAACGCTGAAAAACCTTTGTTCTTACTTCGTAAAATGATTGTGTCGAACAGTGAAAAAGAACGCCGTGCAGCTTTAGACGAATTGTTCCCTTACGTTAAAGTTGATATTAAAGGTACTTTAGCTGCTATGGACGGGCTGCCTGTTACTTTCAGAACTCTTGACCCTCCTTTGCATGAGTTTGTCCCTCATAACCTCGAAGAAAGAGCTAAACTTGCTAAAAGCCTTAAAATTTCTGCTGATGAGTTTAACAATAGAGCTGATGCCCTTCACGAAAATAATCCAATGATGGGACACAGAGGTGTTAGACTTGGTATAACTTATCCTGAAATTACTGAAATGCAGGTTAGAGCTATATTTGAATCTGCTGCTGAACTTATTAAGGAAAAGAAGAAACCATTTCCTGAAATTATGATTCCTGTTACCTGTACTTCTCTTGAATTAGAAAACCAGTATCAAATAATTGAAAGAGTTTATAATGAAGTTATTGCCAAATTTAAAATCAAAGAAATTCCTTATATGAAAGGAACTATGATTGAAATACCAAGAGCTTGCTTAACTGCAGATAAGATTGCAGAACAGGCTGAGTTCTTCAGTTTTGGCACTAACGACCTTACTCAGATGTCATTTGGCTTTTCGAGAGATGATATTAATGGTTTCCTTGGCGATTATTTAAAATATCGAATATTACCTCAAGACCCTTTTAATATACTTGACCAAGAAGGTGTGGGGCAGTTGATGGAAATTGGAGTTAAGAAAGGACGCCAAACACGTAAAGACCTGAAAATTGGTATTTGCGGCGAACATGGTGGCGAACCTTCATCAGTTGAATTCTGCCATTCACTTGGTTTTAGCTATGTTAGTTGCTCTCCTTTCAGAGTTCCAATTGCAAGGTTAGCTGCTGCTCAAGCTGTAATTAAAGAAGAACAGGCTAATCCTAAAAAATCATCAAAGAAAAATTAAATTGATTTTTTGTATTTTTCAAAAGCCGCTTTTACACAAAAGCGGCTTTTTTATTTTGCAGATAGAATTAAAAAATAAATGTAATTATAAAAATATTTAAGCTATATAATATAAAAATATAACTTTGCTTTATATTAACAGATGATTTTATTTAAAATGGAAAATAAATTATTTATTTACAATACTTTAAACAGGGAAAAGGAAGTTTTCATCCCAATAAATTACCCCTTTGTTGGCATGTATGTATGCGGACCTACCGTTTACGGTGATCCTCATTTAGGACATGCACGACCCGCTGTAGTTTTTGATATTGTGTACCGCTATCTTTTGCATCTTGGCTACAAGGTCAGATATGTCAGAAATATTACAGATGTTGGTCACCTTGAAAATGATGCTGATGAAGGTGAAGATAAAATTGCTAAAAAAGCCAGAATTGAGCAGTTAGAACCTATGGAAATTGCTCAATATTATTCAGACCGCTATTATGCTGCTATGCAATTGCTAAATATTAAAAGACCTTCGATTGAACCTCGTGCTTCAGGTCATATCATTGAACAAATTGCATTAGTTCAGAGAATTATGGATGCAGGCTATGCTTATAATGTTGACGGAAATATTTATTTTGATGTACATAAATATGCTGAACAAAATAATTATGGAGCCCTTTCGGGAAGAAAAATTGACGAACTGCTCGCTAATACAAGAACTTTAGAAGGACAGGAAGAGAAAAAGAACCCTGCTGATTTTGCTCTCTGGAAAAAAGCTACCCCCGACCATATTATGCGTTGGCCATCCCCATGGAGTGTTGGATTCCCAGGATGGCATGTTGAATGCTCTGCTATGGGTTGTAAATATCTTGGCGAACAATTCGATATACATGGTGGAGGAATGGATTTGCTTTTCCCTCATCACGAATCTGAAATAGCTCAAAGCGTTGCAGCTACTGGCAAAACTCCCGTCAATTACTGGATGCACAATAATATGCTTACTATTAACGGGCAAAAAATGGGTAAGTCGCTTAATAATTTTATTACGCTTGATGAGTTTTTTACAGGTTCTCACACTCTTTTAGAAAAAGCATACAGCCCAATGACAATACGTTTTTTTATGCTCCAAGCTCATTATAGAAGTACTGTTGATTTCTCGAACGAAGCTCTTCAGGCGGCTGAAAAAGCATATAGACGTTTATTGTTAGCTTTTGAAATTCTTGATAAAATTAAAAAATCTGAAACTTCAGATGTTGATATTAATAAAATTGACAATGCTTGTTATGAAGCTATGAATGACGATTTTAATACTCCCATTGTTATTGCTAATTTGTTTGAAGCTGTTAAAATTATCAATTCTGCTTATGATGGAAAAACAAAATTAACGGAATCGGATATTAAAAATCTTAAATCAATATTTAACAAATGGATATTTGATGTACTGGGACTTGTTAAAAATAATGCTTCGGATGATAAAAAAGTGATTGAGAATTTGATGAATATTATTTTAGATATGCGTGCTAAAGCAAGAGAAACTAAAAACTGGGCTTTTTCTGATAAAATAAGAGATGAATTAGCTAAGATAGGTATTGTAGTTAAAGATGGGAAAGATGAAATTACTTGGGAAGTAGCTACTAATGATTAATGCTTAATCATTAGTTATTAATTTTTTATATATAATTTACAAATGTTTGTCATTAAAATTTAAATATCATGAAAGAAAAAATTCTTCAAAGGTTTTTAAAATACGTTAAAATTGATACTCAATCTGACGAAAATTCTCAGAGTTTCCCCAGTTCAGTAAAACATTACGATTTAGCTAAACCGCTTTGTGAGGAGCTTAAACAAATTGGCTTATCTGATGTTGAAATTGACGACAAGGGTTATGTAATGGCAACATTACCTGCCAATGATAATAAAAACACTCCTGTTATTGGCTTTATTGCTCATATCGACACAAGCCCTGATATGTCTGGCGCTAATGTTAAACCTCGAATTATTGAAAATTATTCTAATGATGATATTGTTCTTAATTCGGATTTAAAAATTGTTTTGTCTCCCAACGAGTTCCCTGAATTAAAACTTTACAAAGGACAAACAATTATTGTTACCGACGGCACTACCTTGCTTGGTGCTGACGATAAAGCTGGCATTGCTGAAATAGTTACTGCTATGGAATATCTTATCAAAAATCCTGATATTAAACATGGTAAAATCCGTATTGCTTTTACACCTGACGAAGAAATTGGTAAAGGAGTTGATTATTTTGATGTCAATAAATTTGCTGCCGATTTCGCTTATACAATGGATGGAGGCAGATTAGGAGAACTGGAATACGAAAATTTTAATGCTGCAATGGCAAAAATTACAATTCAGGGATGTAATGTTCATCCAGGATATGCAAAGAACAAAATGCTAAATGCTTTATTGATCGCTGCTGAACTTAATGCTATGCTGCCTGTAAACGAACGTCCTGAATTTACTGAGGCTTATGAAGGTTTTTATCATCTTATTAAAATGGAAGGTAATGTTGAAAAAGCAATGATTCAATACATAATAAGAGACCACGACCGTCTTAAATTTGAGGCAAAAAAGAAATTAATGCAGGAAACTGTTAAATATATAAATTTTTTATATGCTAAGGATATAGTTTCTTTAGATATGAATGACCAGTATTATAATATGCGTGAAAAAATTGAGCCTGTATATCATATAGTAGAAACAGCACGTTTAGCTATGATTGAAGCTGGTATTACCCCTCACATTGTGCCAATAAGAGGTGGCACCGATGGTGCAAGGCTATCGTATATGGGATTGCCCTGCCCAAATATCTTTGCAGGTGGTCATAATTTCCACGGTAAAATGGAATTTGTACCTCTTGAGTCAATGGTTAAAGCTACTGAAGTTATTATTAGAATAATAAGAAAATATTCTGATAACAATTAAATTATCTGAACAACTTAACAATATCGTTGCCGTTGGCAAAAATCAATAAACCAAATAATATTATCATTCCTGCAGCTTGAGCATACTCCATAAACTTATCTGAAGGTTTACGTCCTGAAATAATTTCATACATCAAAAACAATACGTGTCCTCCATCTAATGCAGGTATTGGTAATAGATTCATAATAGCAAGAATGATTGACAAAAAAGCAGTTAAGCTCCAGAAAGAACGCCAGTCCCATTCGGAAGGGAAAATACTCCCAATAGTAATAAAGCCACCAAGTGATTCATATGCCTTAACTTCGGGCGAAAAAATGAGCTTTAATTGTTTTAAATAATCAGCAGTTGACCTGTATGTTTTAACAAAACCTGCAGGAATAGCTTGTGCTAAAGAGTATTCTTTACGGGCAAATTCAAAATAATTTTCAGGCGTTTTATTCCACACTCCTATAATGCCTTCGGGCGATACTTTAACATCTTTATATAAAGTATCATTATTCCTGATAAAGCCAACATTTACTTCCTGATTTTTATATTGTTTAAATTTATTTCTAAATTCATCAAAATAAGTAAGCGTTTCATCGTTTATTGATATAAATTTATCGCCTTCTTCTAATCCTGCTTTTTTAGCATTCGATTCTTTGCTAAAACCTCCAATTTCAAAAGGAAATCTAACACTAATAAAATCGGCTGATTTCTTTTTAATAAGTTTACTTAAAATACCATCAGGAATTGGAATATTAACAACAGTATCATTTCTTTTTACCTGAATAGATTTAGCATCATTTAAAATAATTTCATTTGAAATTTTTAAAAAATTTTCAACTTTTTTATTATCAACACTTAATATTTTATCCCCATTTTTTAATCCCATATCTAAAGCAATTGAATCGCAACTAATTCCATATTTCACATTATCAGTAGGCAAATATTCTTCGCCCCAGACAAACAAAATTGAAATATAAATACCTATAGCAAGAACCAAGTTCATAGTAACGCCAGCAATCATTATAATTAATCGTTGCCATGCTTTTTTGCTTCTAAACTCGTAAGGTTGGGGAGGTTGTTTCATTTGCTCTTTGTCCATCGACTCATCAATCATACCTGCAATTTTTACATATCCGCCCAAAGGTAACCACCCAATACCATAAGTTGTTTCCCCAATTTTCTTTTTAAAAATTGAGAACCAAGGGTTAAAGAACATATAAAATTTTTCTACTCTTGTTTTAAATAATTTTGCTGCAAAAAAATGTCCCATTTCGTGAATTAAAACTAAAATTGAGAGACTGAATACAAGTTGAAATATTTTAATTAGAATATCCATTAGTTATTTTATTTGGTTTGTTTAAATTATTTAATTTTTGCAAATGTCTGAAAAAAACAGATAACTATAAAAAACTTTCAGCTAAAATTCTAGTTTCTGCATCAGTATTAACATAGTCATCATAATTAGGAGTGCTGATATAGCTCATTTTGTACATACATTTTTCAATTATTTCAGGCATATCAACAAATGAAATTTTATAATTTAAAAAGGCTTTAACAGCAACTTCATTAGCTGCATTAAGTATACAAGGCAAATTACCTCCTTTAATAAGAGCTTGATATGCAAGTGTTAGGTTGCGAAAAGCGTCAGTATCAGGTTTTTCAAATGTTAAAGAAGGAAAATCTTTAAAATCAAGTTTTGGATAAGAAGCCTTAAGCCTGTAAGGGAAAGAAAGAGCATACTGAATAGGAAGTTTCATATCGGGAAGACCTAACTGAGCTTTAATAGAACCGTCCTGAAATTGAACCATTGAATGAACAACCGATTGCGGATGAATAAGTACGTCAATTTGTGAAGGTTCAAGCCCAAAAAGCCAATGTGCTTCAATTACTTCAAGCCCCTTATTCATCATACCTGCCGAATCAATGCTTACCTTACTTCCCATATTCCAATTGGGATGTGCTAATGCCTGTTCTGGAGTAACGTTTTGCAATTGTTCCCGATTATAACCTCTGAAAGGCCCCCCAGAAGCAGTAAGATATATTTTATCTACAATATTTTTATTTTCGCCGACAATACATTGATAAATAGCAGAATGTTCAGAATCGACAGGTATAATAGGTGCATTGTATTTTTTAGAAGTTTTAGTAACTAATTCTCCAGCAACAACAAGAGCTTCTTTGTTAGCTAATGCTAAAACCTTTTTGTTTTCGAGAGTTTTAATAGCAGGCAGCAAACCCGCATATCCAACTAATGCGCTGAGAACAATATCAACAGTTTCAAACTCTGTTATTTGCGATATAGCATCATTACCAGCAAACACCTTGACCGGTAAATGTTTTAAGGCTTCTTTTACATAAAAATATTTAGATTCATCAGCTATTACAACAGCATTGGGCAAAAATTCCTTTGCTTGTAAAATAAGCAGGTCGGCATTTACATTAGCCGTTAAAACTTCGAGACTAAAAAAATCTTTATGATATTTTATAACTTCTAATGCTTGTGTACCAATAGAACCTGTAGAACCTAATATAGCAATTCTTCTTTTCACTTTCCTATAAAATTAAAAAACAATATAATCTTTTGGATTTACGGGATTACCGTTGAACCATAATTCAAAATGCAGATGAGGACCAGTTGATAATTCGCCTGTCTCGCCAATAATAGCAATAGGCTCGCCCGCTTTAACATAATTTCCTTGATGTTTTAACAATGCAGAATTATGTTTATATACCGATATGATATTATTGGCATGTTGTAGTGCAATAACATAGCCTGTTGCTAGTGTCCAACCCGAAAAAATAACCGTTCCGTCGAGAGTAGCTTTAATTGCTTCATTTTTGCCTGCAACAATATCAATTCCGTAATGATTACCCGCAGGGTCAAAAAGATTTGTTGTCATGCCTTTTAGCGGCGAAAAAAAGAAAAAATCTTTAATAGAAGCATAACTGCCATAATAATTTTTTTGACTAACCTTATCGTTATTACTGAAATTAACAGTATAATTGTCAATGTTTTCAATTTCAGCTCTCAACATAGAATCTTCCTTTGAATTTTTTAAAGCAGTATTTTCGTGTTTAATGTTTGTTGATTGTGGCTGATTTTCAATTTTATCTACAACATCTTGTCCCGAAATTATTGATTTGATGTTTTCTATATATAAATTTTTAGCATTTATCGAATTCTCCAACGAATCTGCCTTTAATAAAAGTTTATACATAGCAGTTTTCATATTTGTGCTAGTATAGCCCGGAATATACTCACGCAATGGTGTAAAAGCTATAATATATGTAGTTAAAAAAATTAAAAGAATAGAAGCAGAACCGGCAATTACAAAAACATTTATAGGAGATAGTTTGAGTGAAAACTTCTCTTCAAAAGTGTCGGCATTGAGTATTACAAGCTTATACTTATTTTTAAGTTTATTAAAAAATTTTTGTTTTTTATTTTTTTTCTTTTTTGCCATAATAATTATGCAAATATCGGGAAATAAAATTTAATAAGGTTAATAGTTATTAACGAGTATAAAAATTTGTATATCAATTAAAATAAAAAAATTTAGTCAATATCTGAAATTCTTATATCTTTGTTTTATATTCGTCAATCGCATATAGCACATCGTACATCGTGAATTCATTTTACAAACTATCAAAATTTCGCTCCTACGGTGCTATAGAAATATTTATTTTAAAATCTGTGTGCATCAGTTGCATTTATTTTATCTGTGTTCAATTAATGGTTAAAAAACAATTTGGCGTCTTTAACTGATAATCTGCATTCTTTACATTTTTTTAATAAATCTCTAATAAAAGTTAAACATTATTGTAAATATAATTATTAACTTGTCAGCCTTTAAATATAGGTATTAAAAATCATGTTTAAAGAACTGTATTTTCAGGTTAAATATAAAAAAAACAATTAGTTATGACAAACATTGATTGGAAAAACTTGCCCTTTGGTTATTATAAAACTTCTTATAATGTAAGAAGTTATTACAAAGACGGCAAATGGAGCGAACCAGAATTATCTGATTCAGAATTTATTAATTTACATATTGCAGCAACTGGCTTGCATTATGGTCAGGAAGCCTTTGAAGGCATGAAGGCTTTTAAGGGTAAAGACGGAAAAATAAGACTTTTCAGGTGGAAAGACAATGCCTCGCGTATCAATTCATCCGCACAAGGAATTGTTATGCAAGAAATCCCTGAACAATTATTTTTTGAATCTGTTAAAATGGCAGTATTAAATAATAAGGAATTTATACCACCTTATGGCACAGGTGCGTCTTTATACATAAGACCATTGCTCTTTGGCTCAGGCGCTGAAGTTGGTGTTAAACCTGCTAAAGAGTATACTTTTATTGTATTTGTTACACCAGTTGGACCTTATTTTAAAGAAGGTTTTAAACCTGTTAATTTCCAATTAGTGAGAGATTACGACAGGGCTGCACCTAAGGGAACAGGCCATATTAAAGTTGGCGGGAACTACGCAGCTAGTTTATTGGCTACTGTTAGAGCTCACAGCGAAGGTTATAGCTCTGTAATGTTTGTTGATTCAAAAGAAGGTATTTATATTGATGAATGCGGACCTGCAAATTTTTTCGCAATAAAAGGTAATAAATATATTACACCTCATTCAAAATCAATTTTACCCTCAATTACTAATAAATGTCTTACAACTCTTGCAGAAGATATGGGACTGATTGTTGAACGCAGACCTGTAAAAGTTGAAGAACTTAATAATTTTGACGAAGTTGGAGCCTGCGGTACGGCTGCTGTTATTTCTCCTATTAAGAAAATATATGATAGAAGTAATAATATTAATTATACTTTTTGCAAAAATGGAGAAGCTGGCGCTATATCTACAAAATTATTTAACAGATTGCAAGCTATTCAATATGGAGACGAAGATGATAAGTTTGGTTGGATTACAATAATTGAATAAGCAATTGCTGTTTAATATTAAAATATGAATGCACTCCGAAAAGTAATAATACAAAAAACAATAAATAATAGATTAGTATATTAAACAAGGGGATGCATCCCCTTGTTTAACATAATTAATGAGAGCTATATTAAAATTTTTTCAAATAAAAAACTTTTCGGAGCAAGCTCAAATATTTAATATAATATATTAATTTTTTATCAGTGCCCCGGTGGTCTCATAAACATACCACGTGGGGCATCAGTGTTTTCATCAACAGAAGCCTTACCATTCTTGAAATTCTTTATAGTATAGGTTAATGTAAACAATGCGTACCTCTTTAGAATTTGTGTATAGCTGTCTTCTGTATACGATTCAGTGATATTTCTGCTTACACTTGTGTTTTGATTTAAAATATCATAAACAGAAATTCTTGCTTCCAACGAATTGTCTTTTAGCAATTTATAACCTAAATAAGCATTCCATAAAATATAATTCTGGTTATAACTATCAGATAAACCACTGTAAGTTATTTGATTAACATCGGTATTAATAACAAACTTTTTCTTTATTATAAAATTGGCTTTTGCTGAAACTTTATGGTTATAATATTCGCTGTTCGATTGTTTATTAATAGTATTTCTAACAGTATTGAAATTACCATCATAAGATAAAGAAAAATCAATATTTTCGCTAATATTGCTTGCAATAGCAATACCGCTATTAACAGAATTATTATTAGAATAATTAACATTATTATTGATTAAAGCGGGATTGTGAGAGTACATATAACCAAAATTAAAGCTAAGGTTGCTTTTAATCTTTTTAACAGGAAGGCTGTAAACACCAAAGCTACGAATGTTGTAATAATTATCTAAATTAACAGGTTTACTTAGCTGGCTACCTTTATTAATATTATAACCCTGAATTAATGTATCGTTTTTCAATAAATATGTTGTATTAGTAATATAATTATTGGAATGAGTGGCTCTCACAAAAACAAAAAGGCTACGTGCTTTATCAGGATTTGTAAAACCCATACGCATCATGAGCATATTTTCGTAAGAAGGCAACAACTCCATATTACCTGTTTTAACAAGCAAAGGATTTGATACATCAATAACATTTTGAAGCTGTGATATACTAGGAGCATCAATACTTGATCGGTACCTTATGTAAAGATTTTTTGTTTTACTGAATTTATAACTCAATCGGGCGTTCGGCAACAAATTATTATATGATTTAGAAACAGACGATGTGTATGGAAAAGTTTGTTCGCCTTTTAAATTATAATTTTGAAAATCGACTCCTGCACTTAAATTTAATTTTGAATCATTATATCTGTAATCAATACCAGTGCGTTGAGTAGTAAAAATATTTTCATACACATTTGACAAGGTTGTATCGAATACAAATACAGCATTATCGTAAGAAAATGTTTCTTTATCTGAATTATTTATATTTTGAGAAGGACGATACGATATTTGAAGTTGGGCTTTTTCGCCAATAGGTTCTGTATAAGATATATTAGCTCTCAAATTAGTTCCTTCGCTTTCGGTTATATACTTCTGATTTCTATTTTCAAAATAATTAGTTGAATCGTTAAAATAATTAGCTAAAGACAAGTAATTTCCCTCTCCATCTCTTTGATTAAACTGTGTATTTATATTTAAAGATAAAGTTCTTCCTTTTTTAGCAAATTTATGCATATACAGCAAATAATTCTGAAAATTTAGAGCGGTGTTTTCAGAATTGTTATTTGTTAAAGTGTTGCTTAATAAAGATGTATCGGTTGGCAATTGATTAGAATTTCTTAAAAGACTCTTTCTGTTAAAATTCTGTATTGTTAACCGAGGCGAGACAATAATTGTATTAGAAGAATCAATTTTATACTCTAATTTTAAATTGGCTCTATGATTAGTGTTATTGCTGGTTGCTTTATTATTTTCGAGATAAATCAATTTATCATCCGAAAAGTAATTTCTAATACTGCTTGAACTATCAGTATTATTAGTATTATTAAAGAAATAACTTGCTGTAACCGATATTTTTTTGCCCCAGTCATCAACATAATTCAATCCAATAGCATTAGTAATAGTGTTACCTCTTTGATTGCCCGACCAAAAATCGGCACCGCCGCGAAAACGCCCACCTCTGCTACCAACAGAACCGGAATTGCTTACAAGACTCATAATATCAGAAATATTAAAATTTTGTTGATTTATATTATTCGACATACCAATTAAAGAAATTCGCTTACCACCATCAAAGTGATTTACAATAAAACCAGCATTATATCTATCGTTAGTTCCATAACCTGCATAAACATTACCAAATTGTCCGATGTTTCTGTTTGCCTTAGTAACAATATTAATAGATTTCTGTTCATCGCCATCGCTAAAACCCGTAAATTGAGCCTGCTCACTTTGCTTGTCAAATACCTGAACTTTATCAATCATATCTGCGGGTAAATTTTTTAGAGTTGCGTTGGGGTCATCTCCAAAAAATTCTTTACCGTCAACAAGTACTTTTTTAACTTCTTCGCCGTGAACTTTTATAGTAGAACCGTCAGTTGTAACGCCCGGCATTTTTTTAACCAAATCTTCTGCAGTAGCATCAGGATTTGTTTTGTATGCCGCTGAATTAAATTCGAGAGTATCTTCCTTTTGCACCACTCTTATCTGAGTTGACTCAATTGCAACATCTTTAAGCAGCAAAAAATCTTCTTCTAACTTAATTAAAGGTAATGAAATATTTGACTTTTTAACATTAATTTCTTGCACATAGCTTTTATAGCTTAAATAAGTAACTTTTAATTTATATTTAGCAGAAATAGGAACAGAAACTTTAAAAGAACCATCAGCTTGAGTAACATTTCCAAAATATTTATTAGTATCAAACACATTAATCAACATAACAGCCGCACCAGGCAATGGCACATCGCTACTTTTATCGAATATTTTACCCGAAACAAAAACATTTTGAGCATTTAATGATGTTATTAAGAAAAAAATACTGAATAAAAGACAATATGGTTTTCTCAAAAAATTAATTAGTAGGCTTATCATTTTTATGTGAATTATATTCTTTGAAGGTGGTTATATTAATAAAAACAATATAAAATAACTGACATTTATTAATAATATTATCTTTTATAACATAATTTGTGCCAATACTT
>CAZDEU010000022.1:0-26715 GCA_964504265.1 uncultured Bacteroidales bacterium | reverse complement strand
TCAATATTTAACATTTTATGTTTAAAGATATTTTTTATTCTTCAATCGTAAATTCTCCTTAAGTTGGATATAAGTATAAAAATGATAATCTTGATTTTACAAAATAATTACTTTATGAACTCCATTAGCTTTCGCCTCGCTTAATTTTTTGAGAATTTTAAGACTGATTCTCTTTATCTCTACACGAATGGGTATTTCAAAGGGCTGTATTTTAAGTAAAAACAGATATTTATTTTGGTTAAATATGTTAAAATCTATATACATTAAATTTACATTTCGTTTAAATCCATATTTGCAAATATATATATAATTTTATAAAATCAAATAAAATATGATTTTAAAATTAATTCTTCACTTTTCTGTGTTAAAAAGATTTACGATTTTAGATAAACAATTAAACAGAAGACAGTTTGTAAAGTTTATAAAGTTTGTAAAGTGGATTTACGATTTACGATTTTTATAGACGAATAATATGTTCTTTGCTTTTAACTTTCAACATTTTACTTTTAACTGTTTTATCGCTACTGCGGAGCTATTGAAATATTTATATTAAAAATCTGCGTTAATCTGCGATATTTGCGGGATTATCTCAGTGGCTCTCTGTGCCTTCTCTGTGTTCTCTGTGTTATAACAATTCTCACTGTTAAAAATCCGCGAAAATCTGTTACATCAGTGTTATCTGTTTTCTATTAAACATGATTAACAAAATTTTATCGATATTTAATAATTATTTGTCTTTGTTTTTATTCGTCAATCGTAATTCGTGTTTTTTTTATGCAATAGTAACATTTTCTCAAATAAATTTTAAAACAAAAAATATTAGTAGATAATTTTTTTTTGTACTTTTGTACATTAATATATTTAGTATGATTAAAAAATTACTCTTTCCCTTAATAATTATTTTATCATTAAGTTATATATCAAAATCGCAAGGGTTAAATACCTCTTTAAAGGTATTAAACTTTGGAACAGTTTACGAAACAGAAACTGACAGCATAAATATAACTATTTACAATATACATACAAACGACATAACAGTAAATAATATTAGCACATTCAATATATATGGAAATAAACCTTTTTATATAAAAGACAATAATTTTACGATTAACGCGGGCGACAGCCTGATAACCACAATTTATTTTAAACCTATTCATAATATTTTTCACAATTCTGAAATTATTTTTCATGTTAATGAAGGGCTTGGTGATTTAAAAATTGATTTGCAGGCGCAGGGTTGCTATACCAAAGAATATTACAATATAACCCAGAATGTTTCGGAACAAGTATTAAAAGATTCACTAAAAAAAATATGTAGCCGAGGACAAATTTCTTTAGGTTATAATGCTGCAAGAGATTCATTGTACATGATTATTGATAATGAAAAGATAAACGGGCAAGGAGCTTTACAAAATCAATTACACTGCGTTTATACTAATTACGATTGCGTTGGATATATTAACAGAATTGAAGTTCAAAATAATTGTGCTTTTAATTGTGAGCATACTTGGCCCCAGTCGCATTTTGGGTCTGGCAGTGTAGAACCTATGAAATCGGATATGCACCATTTGTTCCCTTGTTATGGAAGCGCAAACAGCACCCGAAATAATCATCCTTTTGGTATTGTCGACAACCCCACATCAGTTCTGGACGGTGGTTCCAAATATGGTAATGGCATTTTTGAACCGAGAGATTTTCACAAAGGGAGAGCAAGCCGTATTATGTTTTATTTCGTCGCCAGATATGAAAACTATGATAGTTTTATGGACCAAATGGAAACTACATTGAGACTTTGGGACAAAAATTTTATAGTAGACAGTATTGAAATTAGAAGAAATGAAGATATTTTCAGAATGCAAAAAAACCGAAACCCTTTTGTTGATTACCCTCAATTTATTGACAGAATATCATTATTATCACATTATTCATATAAAACAAAAACTCAATCAATTTGGTTCAACGACAGCCTAATTAACTATGGTTATATACCTAAAAATACAGATATTGTTTACAATTATATAATTGTTAATAATGGCGACACTGCAGTAAAATTAAGCAATTTTAATTTGTCAAATCCTCAAATTTTATCTTTTGTTTATGGCAATAACGATACCTTAATTGAAGCAGGCGATGCCTTAGAGGTAGGTATTAAAATAAATATTGCAAATCATAATCTAATTAATGAATGTATGACTTTTAATACTGATATTAACAACTTATATATTAATAATATACCAATAACAGCTAATAACAGTTCGTCTGTTAATACTTATAATAATTTAAAGAATTTTGTGTTATATCCAAATCCTACTGAAAACTATATATATATAGAATCAAAAGATATATATAATATGTCAGAAATAACATTTAAATTAAATAATATTAATGGGCAAAATATCAATATTAAACATACAAATATAAGTATTAATCGTGTAAAAATTGATTTAGCAAATTTATCAACAGGAATATATTATTTAAATTTATATTCAAAAAACGGAGATAAATTATATTCAACGGCAATTATTAAGAAATTGTAAACAATGATGTAAATTTATATGTTTTTTAATTTCAATTAAGATGTGAAAACAATTTTTACATTTTTATTTATTTTGTTTGCGTGCCAGATAAAAGTAGTTCAGGCACAGTTATTTCCTAATCCTGCAACGCTTTCAACAGGTCAGGGGGCTATTGGAACAACAGACCCTATATGGCTTGTTTCGTCATGGTATAGCAGCCCGCCTAATCCTATGACAATTAGCTATGTGCCAGCATTAATTTCCAATAATTGTGCCCCTGGTTCATGGGTTAGCCCCTCAAATTTACCCCCACCAGTTAATAACGGCAACTGGATTACCAATCCAAATTACCCAAGTGCTAGTAATACAATACACGGCTACATCGTATTCAGATTAACTATAAATTTACCACCCGATTGTAATGGTAATAGCGTTGCTATTGCAGGTAATTATGTTTTATCTCTTTCGGGCTATGTAGATAATATTATATCAGATGTTTTGGTTAATGGCAGCAGTACAGGAATTAACGGAGGTTGGTACTCAGCAGGTTCTCAGTTGAATATGAGTTTAACAGGTCCCTGGGTTGCTGGTATTAATTATATTGATATTATTGTATATAATGAACCCAATGGGGGGCAGTTAAACCCTTATGGTCTGTTGTTAGTTGCCAATTCAACTGTAAGTTCTATTTCAGTATGCCTTTCAGCTTCAACTGATACTATTTGTGTTGGAGAAACTGCTGTATTAACTGCAAGCGGGGCTACTACTTATTCGTGGAGTGGCGGACTGGGAACTAACAATGCAATTACCGTATCGCCTGCCTCAACTACAACTTATACAGTTACTGGGACCACAGGAGGAGCTACAGGTACTGCTAATATTGCTGTAATTGTATATCCTATTCCAAATGTGAATATTTTGGCATCTGCAAACCCAATATGTAAAGGAGATTCGGCATTATTAACTGCTAATGGTGGAATTACTTATATCTGGGATACAAATCCATCTTTATTAACTCAACAAATAACTGTTTCGCCTCTACAAACTACAAACTATAATGTTACAATTAGCGATATAAATGGCTGTACTGCTTCTGAAAATATTGTTATTGACATATTTCCAAGTCCAGTAGCTGATGCTGGGCACGACACTAGTATTTGCTTAGGAACTTCAGCAACACTAACTGCTACAGGTGGAATTGATTATTTGTGGAGCACTACCGAAACAACATCAACAATTTTTGTATCGCCAAACGCTTTAACTGATTATATTGTTACTTTAACTGATAATAATGGATGTTCATCTACTGATAATGTAATAGTAACCGTCAATCCATTACCACAATTAATTGCCTCACCATCAACATCTGATATTTGCCTTGGCGATTCAGTTAATTTAACAGTTAATGGAGCAACAACTTATTTCTGGTATCCTTCTGCAGGACTGTCTGATGCAACAATATATAACCCTGTTGCATCACCTTTAACAACTACTAATTATTATGTTACAGGCACTAATCAATTTGGCTGTATTAACACAACTTCAGTTATTATAAATGTTGAATTGCCTCCAATAATTGACATAACCCCTTCAATAGCTTCAATATGCTATGGCAATGCAATTACTATAAATGCAAGCGGAGCAAATCAATACTTTTGGTCTCCTTCGTCAGGTTTATCTTCAAGCACAGGTTCAACAATTATAGCATCTCCCTCTTTTACAACAACTTATACAGTTTCAGGCAGTACTGTTAATGGCTGTTTTGCTGATACAACTTTTATTGTAAATGTAATTGCATCGCCAATTGCAAATTTTACATCTGATGTTGTAAGCGGTTGTGTTCCCCTAACCGTTAATTTTACAGATTTATCAACTGGAAATATTCAAAGTTGGCTATGGGATTTTGATGATTCTTTTTCAAATAATTCAACATTAGTTTCTCCTAGTCATACTTTTAATACACCAGATACTTACAATATCAGTTTAATAATTATTAATCAGGATGGTTGTTCTGATACACTAACTATCAATGGAATGATTAATGTGTATCCAAACCCTTCAGCATCTTTTAGTGTTCAATCTGATAATGTTGATATGAATCAGCCTATTATTTCATTTGTCGATCAGTCGATTAACGCATCGTATTGGTTTTGGAATTTTGGTGAAACAACTTCAGGTTCTGAAAATTTATCATTATCTCAAAACACTTCTCATACATATTCAGCACCAGGTGAATATACAGTTTGGTTAACTGTTTCAAGTATAGAAGGATGCACAGATTCAACGTATAAAATTGTTAAAATACAGGATAATTATACGTTTTGGGTGCCAAGTGCTTTTTCGCCCAACGAAGATGGTATAAACGACTTTTTTATTTCTAAGGGTACAGGCATTGATGCTGATAATTTTAAAATGTATATTTTTGACCGATGGGGTGAAGAAATTTATTTTACAGATTCTTACAACAATCCTTGGAATGGCACTGACAGCAAAACAGGTGAATTGATTTCTCAAGGTGTTTATGTTTGGGTTATATATACAAAGGATCGTTCAGGAGTTGAACATAGTTATATTGGTCGTGTAACAGTGATTTTTTAAAATTAATTTTTTGAAAATATATTTAAAAATTTTATAGACTAATAATTTGTTATTTGCTTTTAACCTTCAATATTTTGCTTTTAACTTTACAAACTTTACAAACTATCATGGCATCTCAAATTAATTTTTAACTCATTAAAATTTAACTAAAATTTTTCAATTAAATAAATTACATTTGTACTTCAAAAATATGTGGTTAAAAATTCTAAAAATATTAAAGAACAAATACGTGTTAGCATTGCTAGTATTAGTTATATGGATAACTTTTTTTGATGATAATGACTTTTTTACACGTAGAAGTATCAATAAAAATCTTAAAGGGCTTAGGGAACAAAGAGATTTTTACAAATCAGAAATATTTAAAGACAGTATTACTATATATAAACTACAAAATGATGTTGAAGCTTTAGAAAAATATGCACGAGAAGAACATCTAATGAAAAAGGATAACGAGGATATTTTTATTATAAATTTTGCAGATTCTACTGTATTAAAAAAATAATATATTTTTACAAAGGGTCAACATCAATTATAACTTTAATTTTTTTGTATTCATCTACATTTGAATATTTTTCGACTTCATTTTTTAAAGCATCTTTAAGGCTATTAAGAGCTGTTGTTCTCTCAAATTTGCACATAATATTTTTTATAAATAAATTATTAATACGTGAAACGACAGGGAATTCTGGTCCTAAAATTCTATCACCAAAAACACGTCGTAGCCTTTGAGCTAAATCAGCAGCAGCTTTATTTAAAAAGTTTTCATCTCTGTATTTAACTGAAATTTTAATTAATCTTACAAAAGGAGGATATTTAAATTTTTTTCTTTCATAGATTTGTGATTTGAACAAAGCAAGATAATTGTTATCAACAACGTTTCTGATAACGCTATGTTTAGTATCCCATGCCTGAATAATTACAACACCTCTTTTGTTTTTGCGACCGGCACGACCAGCCACTTGTGCCATAAGCTGATAGCTACGTTCGTGAGATCTAAAATCAGGATAATTAAGCAAATTGCCTGCATTTAAAATACCTACAACACTAACATTATTAAAATCAAGCCCCTTAGTAACCATTTGAGTACCAATTAGAACATCAAGTTTATTATCTTCAAAGTCGGCTATTATTCGTTGCATCGAAGCTCGTGTTCCCGCAGTATCAATGTCCATTCGTGCAATTTTGGCATCAGGGAAAAATAAAGCCAGTTCCTCTTCAGCTTTTTCGGTGCCAAATCCTTTCATAAGTATTCCAGGGCTATCACAGGCGGGGCAACGTTCAGGTACTTTAACAGTATAACCACAATAATGGCATTTCAATTTATTATCTTTTTTATGATAAGTTAGCGAAACATCGCATTTTACGCATTGGGGTATCCAGTTACAAACTTTGCATTCAACTCTGAGCGAAAAGCCTCTTCTGTTTTGAAAAAGAATAATTTGTTCTTTGTTACTTAACGCTTTTGAAATATTATCTAACAATTGTTGTGAAAAAATAGATTTCATTCTTCGCTTATAAGTTTCTTCTTTCAAATCAACAACTAATATTTCGGGCAATTCAACGCCACCATATCGCTGAGCAACATTAACTAATCCAGTTTTACCTGTTTGTGTATTATAATAAGTTTCGACCGAAGGCGTAGCCGAGCCTAAAATTACTTTAGCTTTGTGCATATTGGCAAGCACAATAGCAGTGTCTCTGCCATTATAGCGGGGAGCAGGATCGTTTTGCTTATATGAAGTATCATGCTCTTCGTCGACAATTATTAATCCTAAGTTAGTAAAAGGCAGGAACACTGCGGAGCGAGCGCCCATTATAATTTTCAGCTTTTTATCTTTTTCATCAGTCGTAAAACCTTGTATTAAACCGTTCCAAACTTCAACTTTTTCGTTATCACCATATTTAGAATGATAAACGCCAATACTATTCCCAAAATATTTTCTTAAGCGGTTAATAGCCTGAGTTGTAAGAGCTATTTCGGGCAAAAGATAAAGCACTTCCTTGCCTTGCGAAATAACCTCATTGATAATATTAATATATATTTCAGTTTTTCCGGAAGAAGTAACTCCGTGTAATAAAGTTACATTATTTGTATGAAATGATGCTTTGAGTTCGTTAAGAGCTTCAATTTGAAAATCGCTAAATACTATATCGTCAGGGTTTTCCTCAGTTTGTTCACTAAAAATGCGGCTTTCAATTTTATAATAAACATCCAGAATTTCTTTTTTTTGTAAAGCAAGTAAATTAGAAGCTTTTGCAGAAATACTTTCAACAAGTTCGCTCCGTTTAACTTCTTTTTCATTAGCCGAAAATTTTTTGGAAAGATTAAGGTAAGAAATCAGAATCAGCCATTGTTTTTCAGCTTTTTTCTCTAAACGAGTTAATGTTTCGTCTAATAATTCATTGTTTTCGTATTTATTATTTAATTTAACATAAGCAACTTTTCGGGGGCGGTATTTTTCTTTTAATTCTTCTTCGGGAAGGACAACCCCTTTTTCGATGAGATTTTTAATTAAAGAAATAACTTTTTGATTTCCAATAATTTTACTAACATCCTTAATACTAATTCTTTTTTGTTTTTCAACAGCCTGAGTAATTAAAAATTCTTTGTCGTTAAGCAATTCATAATTACCATCAAAAGAAGGATTTAGCAGAATATTAGTTTCGCTGGCAAGTTTTAAGGCTGCGGGTAAAGCTGCATTCATAATTTCGCCTTGAGTACACATATAATAATTAGCCATCCACTCCCAAAGCTCAAATTGTTTAGAATTTACAACAGCAAAAGCATCGAGCACAGATAATATAGGCTTGCAAACATAATCTTTCAGGTTTTCTTTATAAATATTTTTAATTAAACCAGTATAAAGTTTGGTATTACCGAACTGCACAACAACTCTTTTGCCTATTTCGGCTTCCTCAACTAATTCAGATGGTATTGCGTAGGTGAAAGTTCCGGGCAAGGGCAAAGGGAGAAGAATATCGGCGTATAAAGTATTATTAACAAACATATAAAAAATTACATAGAAATGATTTTCGCCAATTCGTAAATTTCGCGATTAATTTCAGGATTTTGTTTAATAGCCTTTGTAAGAGGTACTCTCACAATTCTGTTATTTTTAATACCAATCATAACATTTTTAGCACCTTTAACTAAAGCAAAAACTGCATTATAACCAAGTTTACTTGCTAAAACTCTGTCGTAGCAACTTGGCGAACCACCTCTTTGCAAGTGTCCAATAACAGCTATTTTAATTTCGTAGCTTTTAATTTTTTCTTTAGCAAGATTAGCAAGAGTATAAGCATTACCGCTTATGTTACCTTCTGCAACAATTATAATACCCGAAGATTTATGATTCATTATATCTAATTCAATTGTTTTGATTAATTCGTCAACCGAAATTTGAGTTTCGGGTAGTAAAATAGCTTCGGCACCTACAGCAATGCCACTTTCGAGAGCAATAAATCCGGAGTCACCTCCCATTACTTCAACAAAAAACAAATTACGATGCGAACTTGCGGTATCGCGTATTTTATCAACGGCTTCAACAACGGTGTTAAGAGCAGTATCGTAACCGATAGTATAATCAGTTCCAAAAAGGTCATTATCAATAGTACCTGGGACACCAATTACAGAAACACCGTAATTATTATATAAATCGTTAGCTCCTTTAAAAGTACCGTCGCCGCCAATGGTTATAAGCCCATCAATGCCAGCTTTAACAATATTTTCGAAAGCTGCCTTAAGACCGGCTTTTGTTTTAAAACCTTCGCTTCGAGTAGATTTTAAGATAGTTCCCCCTCGTTGAATAATATTAGAAACAGAATGATTATTCATTTCCACGAATTCAGCATTCATTAAACCGTCGTAACCATGGTAAATACCCAAAACATTTTTTTTGAGATAATTTCCGGTTCTGACAACAGCTCTAATAGCAGCGTTCATACCAGGCGAATCGCCACCCGAAGTTAATACGCCGATAGTTCTAATAGCTCTCATAATTCTTTTTTAATTTTTTACTTCCATCATAAATATTAAATTTCATAAAACGACATTCTAAAGGTCCGTTAAATAATTTAATTTTCAGGGAAGGGTGCAATCCAATCAATTTAATCGTTTTAATATCAGAACTTATCACCCAAACATCGTATCCTGTATAATATTTTTTAAAAGCATTGCCCATAGAACGATAAAGTTCAGTAATATTATTAATGTCAAGTCTTTCGCCATAAGGAGGGTTAGTAATAGCAACGCCACCACCTTTAGGGGGTTCAAAATCAGAAACAGATTTGTTAACAATATTAACATCTCTATGAAGGCCTGCTGCTTTTAAATTTTCGCGAGCCATAATAACAGCTTCGTCAGAAATATCAGAACCAAAAATTTCGCCATCATATTCTTTGATAAGTGAAGATGCTTCTTTTTTAATATTATTCCACAGATTTTCATCAAAATCGTTCCAGTTTTGAAAGCCAAATTTGTTGCGGTAATAACCTGGCGGTATGTTGAGTGCTATTAATGCTGCTTCAGTAACAATAGTACCGGAGCCGCACATAGGGTCAATAAAATTTGAATTGCCGTCCCAATCACTTAATTTTATAAGCCCTGCAGCAAGAACTTCATTTATTGGAGCGGGGGGAGTAAATTTTCTATAACCTCTTTTATGCAACGATTGTCCGCTACTATCGGCTGACAAAGTACAGTTTAATCCCGAAATATGAATATTAAGCCTAAGAACAGGGTTGTTCAAATCAACTGAAGGTCTGCGTCCAGTTCTTCTTCTGAACTGGTCAACAATAGCATCTTTAACTTTTTGTGAAACGAAAACAGAGTTTGTAAATTCCGAATTGCTCAAAACAGTGTCGACGCTAAGGGTTTCATCGTCGCTCATCCATTGTTTCCAATTAATTTTGCCAACTTCAACATAAAGGCTGTCTTCGTTCTGAGCTTCAAAAGTAGCAATAGGTTTTAAAATTCTAAGGGCAGTACGACACCATAAATTGGCTTTGTACATTACATTATTATTGCCCTTAAAAGAAACAGCACGAGAAAGTATTTCGACATTTTCGGCACCAATATTTATCAATTCATCAGCAAGTACTTCTTCAAGACCTGCCATTGTTTTGGCTATCATGCCAAAAGACTTATCTGCCATTATTTAGTTCCCTTCGTTATTTTATTCATAAATTCATTGTGATTAACAATATATCTTTTGTGTATTCCAATTCCTATTTGTGCAATTTCGTCCCATGCACTTACTTCAAAAGTCAGTTTTCTTCCTTCAGTTTCAAGTAGTCGGGCTTCGCAACGCACTTTCATACCAACAGGAGTTGCTTTAATATGACGAATATTGACTTCGGTGCCAAGTGTAATAAAACCTTCGGGGATAAGTGCTGCAACGCAATTCATAGCGACTTTTTCCATAAGACCAATCATAGATGGCGTAGAAAAAACCTCAACAGTGCCGGAGCCATATTTTATAGCAGTATCATCGTAATTCACCGTAATTTCTTCGCTATTAGTCAAATTTTTTTTAATATCAAAAATTATATCCGACATGATTTTTAAAATTATTAGTATTGAAAAAAAAATTAATTTCCGTTATCATCAACATCAGCTTGGTATCTAAACCCAAGTCTTTTGCCTGTTTTTAAATTATTGATAAGATTTTGTTCGGTCATAGCACCTACTGTAACAACTTTAACCTCATCGAAAGGCGGAGTAAGCAAGTCGAAATCAACACAATAAACTATTGCTGTTTCCAAAACTTTCTTTAATGATTTAGTATCAATAGCTTCGTGAGGGAAGTTATTATACATAAATCCTATTTGTCGTTTACCTTCAACACAAAAATGAAGTTCTTTATTAACAAAAATTCTTGCAATAAGATACCCTAAATCGTCGGTACGGTTATATTTTATAGAATCACCCAAAAAATTATACATATATATCATACCACAATATGATCGTTTAATATCTTCTTTGATATAGGAAGTTCTCATAAGAGGGTGCTCACGAGGGAATTGGAATATATTGGTGTGCATTGTAACAAGCAGAACATCACTGGCAAATTTAAGTTTAAAATCAAATTCACCAGTTTCGGAAAATTCAAAAGGAATTTCTTTACTAACTTGTTCTACAAGTGGTTTATTAACTGTAACCAATTTTTTAGCAAGGTTTTTCAGGTCCAAAAATACTTTTTTAGTGTTGTAAAAAACCTGCATGTGGTTTAATGATTTTTCTGAAATTTTTTCCAGAATCAAATTGTTAGGGCTTGATTTTGACATATTTTAATTTTTTCCCGATATGCAAATATAGTTTTTTTAGTTTTAAAAAAATACATTAAAATAATCTATACATTTGTATTAAATCATAAAATAATTTTATGAATTATAAAAATTATGAAATTGAAAGAAAATTCTTGATTATCAATGAATTATGGGATAAAATAGAAAAGCCTGATGGTGAAATTTACATACAGGGGTATATTCAAAATAAATCGGGTAAGACTGTCAGGGTTCGAGTTGCAGGCAACAAAGGCTGGCTCACAATAAAAGGGTCAAGCAAAGGTATAACTAGATATGAGTTTGAATATAATATACCGCACGAAGACGCTAAAATAATGTTAGAACAGTTTACAAAAAATCGAATTATTAAAAATCGTTATAAGATAAATTACAAGGGGCATTTATGGGAAGTTGATGAATTTAAAGGTGATAACGCTGGATTAATTTTAGCTGAAATAGAGCTAAAAAGTGAAGATGAATATTTTGAAATTCCCGACTGGATTGGCAAAGAGGTTAGTGGAGAAAAATATTATTACAATGCTTATCTTTCAAAACATCCATATAAAAATTGGCAACATATTTAAACTTTATAAATATATTATGCTAATAACGAAAGCAATTATTAGTTTTTCCATTTAAAAGTATTAACAATATGTTGAATATCTTTTTTAATAAAATCAATAACAGGAGCAAGCGAATCGTTGTTGGGAGTAAGTCTGAAGTATAATGCACCTCTAAGATAATTTGTAGTGCTATCGGTTAAATAGAATTGATAAGGCGAAGCTACACCTGTACCACTTATTTCATAAATTAAACCATAAACATTTGCGGAATCGCGTAAAACTTTTTCAAATCTTATATCATTGGCTTTTGGAATATGTTTATGAACCAATTCATCAGCATCTTGAAGCAATGTATCAAGATTATTATTAATTTTTTTATAACTTATATGTATTTCAGCTTTATATGATGGGAAAATTATATTAATCCAGTACTTCTCAGTAGAGTGTCCTGTATAAGGTTCAATATTTGAATAATATGGATATTCAAAAGTGTAAGGATAAGCAGAATCAAATAATATATATTTTTTTTGGGGTAAATCAATTCTAAAATAGGAGCGTGGTTTGGGAACATAATCATTGTTACCACAAGATATTAAGTTTACGAAAAATGTTAAAACCAATATTTTAACAAAGAAAGGAGAAAATACATTTTTATTTATTATCATTTAATATATTTACTTTAACTAATTTTATTCTTCTTTTATCGACAGATTCTATAACAAAAACGAAATCAGCATATTTAATTTCCTTGTTTTTGTGAGGTATTTCGCCTTCAAGTTCAAGAATTAAGCCAGCGAGCGAATCTGCTTCACCTCTAACGTCGTCAAAAATACTTTCTTGTATATCAACAATTTTACAAAAGTCGTTAAGACTTGTTTTACCTTCAAAAATAAAAGTATTATCATCAATGCGGGTAAAAAGAAGTTCATTTTCGAGTTCGTCTGATTCATCCATTATTTCGCCTACAATTTCCTCTAATATATCTTCTAAAGTTATAAGGCCAGAAGTGCCGCCATATTCGTCAACAATAACAGCGATATGAATTTTCTTTTCTCTAAATTCACGTAATAAATCATTAATTTTTTTGTTTTCAGGAACAAAAAAAGCCTGCCGTTGTAAATTTGTCCATTTAAAATCGGGCGATTGTTCTATAACAGGCAGTAAATCTTTAATATATAAAATACCTGTAATATTGTCGAGGGTGTCTTTATAAACAGGGATGCGTGAATAACCAGCATCTAAGACTAGTTTCAGCAATTCGTGAAAAGTCGTTTCAGCATCAGCGGCTACAATATCCATTCGAGATTTCATAATTTCGCTAACTTCAATATCGCCAAAATTAACAATACCTTTAAGGATTTGGTGTTCTTTATCAGTATTGCCTTTAGGAGAAGTAATTTCAACAGCTTTAGAAAGTTCAGGTATAGAAATATTATTTCCTTTATGAACTAAACGGCGGTCAGCTATTGAAGTTGTCATAACTAATAAAGCCCCCACAGGTTTAAAAATAAATGATATTACAGTGATGAAGCCTGAAATAAAATATGCAAATTTTAAAGCCTTATACGAGGAATATATTTTAGGCATAACCTCTCCAATAAGAAGAAGTATTGCGGTAATTAGCACAGCCTGAACAAAAAACTCCAAAAAATGATTATTTCCAAAGTCAATTAAATTATTCATTATATATGAAGAAAGTATTACAATTGCCACATTAACAAAGTTGTTGGCAATCAATATAGTAGCAATTAGATGCTTAGGTTTTGATAAAATTGACAATATTCTTTTTGACGATTTAGTGTGCTGAGATTTTAAAGTATTTAATTCAGTTGGTGATAAAGAAAAGAATGCTGTTTCGGAGCCTGATACCATTGCCGATACAATTAACAAAGTTAAAAGAATCAATATTGCAATAATCACTTTAACGCTTATTGCCTTAAATACAATATTAATAGCAATAATTGCAAGGTTCAACTGTATATTATCTATGTTAATAAAATCCATATATTAAAGTAAAATAAATACTCGGCACAAAGTTAATAAATTTATAAGAAGATAATAATTGACAATTTTGTTAAGCCTAACAGAAGTAAATGAATCTTCAAATGCTTTGCAAATTTCTTTAATTGTTGTGATCTCTATTTCAATTTCTCGTATTTTTTTAATTATGAAGCTTTCGCTAAAATGTCTTTAAAGACATTCGCCAACCGTCATTTTATTTTTTGCTTTCCGTATTTTTGCTCTTTTAATTGTTATTCTTAAGTTAAAAACGGTCATCTAAATTCAAGCATTCACAAAAAAAGTCCCGTAAATAAATACGGGACTAACAAAACGTATAAGAAACAATTATCGTATTATTCAGGATGAATTGCTTCTACTGGGCATACGTCTGCACAAGCACCACATTCTGTGCAAATTTCAGGATCAATTTTGTAAATATCCCCTTCAGAAATAGCCTCAACAGGACATTCATCAATACATGTTCCGCAAGCGGTGCAATCTTCACTGATTTTGTAAGCCATGATATATATGTTTTAATGTTATAATCAGCAAATATATATAATTTTATGAAAATATTATTTTTTTTTAAAAAAAAATTATTTTATTGTTTTTTTTATTGTTTTTTATAAAATAATTTATTACATTTAGCCCGTTTTTAATTAATCAAAATTTAATAATTTATGAAATGAGCATGTTCATAAGATTACACAAGGAGATGATAATTAACATGCGAGTTTCATACGTTACCTTTAAAAATTAATAAATATAATCGTATGAGAACAAAACTTTTACTTGCAATTAATATTGTATGTTTTTTGAGCATAACAACATACATTAATTCACAAAATGTAGGCATTGGCACAGCCTCACCTGCTTCAAGATTGGAAATAGTGGGAAGTGGAAGCACTGTTGCCACTTCTCCTTTTGCTGTTAAAAATAGCTCGGGCACATCACTGCTGACAATCAAAGATAATGGATATGTGGGTATTAATACAACAACACCTGGGGCAACATTAGATATTAAAGGTGGGTTAAAACTTACTGAAACAGGTACCAATAATGGTTATGTCGGCTTTTTTGCTGCTATGGGCTCTGGGGCAACTTTTTATACTTGGCCACCTACTGATGGAGCTAATGGGCAAGTTCTTACTACAAATGGAAGCGGCTATTTGTCGTGGACAACACCAAGCACTGGTTCAAGTGGTGGCACAATCGATTGTTCAACTTCTTCAAACAGCGATTATACAATACGCGGCAAAGGCAGCGGTGCTTGGGAATGCACTAATGCTCTTAGAATAAACTCTTCAGGTTATGTTTCAATTAACACAACTCCATCTTCTTCTTACAGGCTTAGAGTTAACGGCAATGTTGGAATTGGTTCATCACCCAGCTCTTCCTACGAACTAAGTGTTTATGGCGACACATACCTTAATGGAGGTGTCAGAGTTGACGATGGACTTGGTGTAGGTACAAGCGACCCTTCTTCAGGGCTATACGTTGGTAGCTCAAGTAATTTTTATGTACCTACAAGTTTAAGTACAGGCACTTATACTTCACTATATATAAATAGTGGAAAAGTTTATAAAGCATCTTCTAGTATAAGATTTAAAGAAAATGTTAAGAATTTGGCTTTTGATAAAGAAAGTTTTTTAAAAATCAGACCTGTTAGCTTTAATTATAAAAAAGAATTTGGTAATCCTGAAATAAATGAAGTGGGTGTTATCGCAGAAGAAGTAGAAAAACTTATTCCTGATTTGGTTATTTATGAAAATAAACCTTTGTTAGACGAAAACGGGGAAGCAATTGTTGATGATAAAGGTGAACCAATGTACGAAAAAACTAATATTCCTGAAAGTGTTAGATATGACCGTATGCCTGTTTACCTTATAAGCATTGCAGCACAACAGGAAGAAAGAATTAATGAGCTAACTGAACAAATAACCAATATGTCAGAAATAATCAAAGAATTGCAAGCTGTTATTATTCAACTTCAGAACAAATAATGTATGCCTATAATCTAAATATATAAAACAAGCATGTTTAAATAAACACAAGAAAATATTTTAAAAATTGCGTGTCGCTTATGATACCATTAAAAACAAATAAATTTAAGAGTATGAAAAAAATACAATTATTTTTAAGTATAGTGTTGTTTTTATCATTCACAAATTTAAGCAAAGCTCAGCAACCCTTGTTATATAATCAGGGTAGTATTTACATACTTGCTGGTGAAAATGTCTACGTGCATGGAGGTTTTCTAAATTCAGGCAACGGTCAGGTTACTAACGGAGGGATATTGCATGTAGCAGGCGACTGGACTAATAATGCTTCTAACCAGGTGTTTCCTACTGCAAATGGCACTATCAGGCTGTTTGGTGCTGACCAGTTGATTGGAGGTTCTAACGCAACGGGTTTTGGAGATTTAACACTTGCTGGCACAGGAATTAAAACCTTAAATATTAATACCACTATTGCTGGCGTATTGTCGCTTAATGACAGAGAATTATCGACACAAAATTATATATTAACGATATTGTCATCTGATGCTAATGCTATTACTCGAACAAGTGGTTTCGTAAGTACTGCCGTTAATGGCTCGCTATTAAGAAATACTAATGGTACAGGCACATGGCTTTTCCCTATGGGTGGGTCTAACCCCGCTTTGGGTTATAGACCAGTTGACGTTGAACCTTTTGGTGGTGGTGTTGGCGCTTTTGAAGTTACATTAGGTAATTCAAATCCTACTTTGGCAGGTTATAATATAAATCAGTATCAATCGCCTGTTTGCTTAGTTAATCATAAATATTTTCATAAGGTAAAACGTGTTTTGGGCAGTGGTAATGTTAACCTGAAATATTATTATGATAATAGTGCTGATGGTGCTTTTACTATTCCAGTTACATGGAGTGGTACCAACTGGAATATTATTGGAAATTCAACGCATACTTCAAATTCTTCACCTAACTTGAGCAGTTTTAACTTGTCTAATTTTACATTACAAAACCCTTCAATTATTGCATTTGCCGATTCTGCACCAGCCAACGGAACACCCATTATTTATGAATTGAATAATGTTTTATATGCAGGGCAAGGCAATACTTTTCAGTGGTATTTAAACGGAAATATTATTAATGGCGCTACTCAAAACTCTTATACTCCTACCACACAAGGTGTTTATTCTGTTTTTGTATCAACTTCGGGCAGTTGCTCCTTTATGTCGGGCGATTATAATTTTTATTTCGTAGATATTAAAGAACAAGAAAATAATCCTGGTATTTCTGTTTATCCCAATCCTTTTACGACATATATTACATTAGATATTAATGAATATGTTGATGGAGATATTGAATATATGATTTATAATAATATTGGTAAATTAATTACACAAGGTCTTATATCAGATATAAAAGCAAGCAGGAAACATAATGTAGATGTATATAATTTAAGCCCTGGTATTTATTTTTTAAAAATTATCAATAAAAATTTGCATTTTACTGAAAAATTGATTATGTTTGGGAAATAATAATTACTTAATTAATATAAATAATTTATTGTTAACTAAACCCTTTAATTATGAAATCACAAGCAAATTTATTGAAATTTTTGCTTGTATTTATGCTAGTTCCTTTTTTGAGTTTAACAGTAAAAGCTCAAACAGGTGCTGCTATAAATACAAGTGGAGCATCGGCAGACCCATCGGCAATGTTGGATGTGTCGAGTACATCAAAAGGTGTATTAATACCAAGAATGACCGAAAGCGATAGACTTAGCATTCTAAGTCCTGCTCGAGGTTTGCTGGTATACCAAATTGATGCAACGCAAGGTTTTTGGTACCACGACGGTATCACTTGGTCACAATTAGGTGGTAGTAGCGGTGGTGGCGGAATAGACTGCACTACTCCTTATGATGGCTTAACAGTTAGATACGACGGCGCAAGTGGACAGTGGGAGTGTAACGACATGATTGAAATTATGAAAGGAGGCTATAAATATTATGCCTCAATTGGAAACAATGCTGCTCCAAGTCCTTATTTTTCATTATGGATAAGAGACAGAGATACAATATCATTTCCACCAGACCCAACTGTTTATTATCAGGACGTTACTAGAGTTGGCATTGGCTATAGCCCTTCAACTTCTTATGGTATTACTTTAAGTGTTGATGGCCATACTCACATTAACGATGGTCTTCGTGTTGGAACTACATCCAGTCCACCAAGTAGTGGCATTCTTTCTTATGGTGATATAAAAACTTCTAATGGAGATATTATTGTAGGAAGTAGTACAGGAGCATTTTATTATCAGACGTATAAAGGCGTTAGCACTACAGTTGATTATATATCAGGTGTATCTGCTTATAGTGGCACTTTTATGGTTGCAAGGAGTTACCCAGCCTCATGTACACATACAAAAGCTACAATGGTAACCAGAGTTAATGTTAGTCAAAGAACTTTAACAATAAAAGGAGGAATTATTACTGGAATATAAAAATACTCTATACTTTACAAATATTTAGAAAAGCTGTATCCTTATTAGATGCAGCTTTTTTTATTCAGAATTAATATCAATAATTTTAATACAATAATTAAGTACATATAAATTAGTTTTTGTACTCCCTAAGTTTGCTGATTTAAGCCAGTCTTCGCAAGCTCCTTCTGTATCACCAATGGTTTGCTTGGCAATTCCTCTTCTTAAATATGCTTCATGATCTGATACGTTTATTTTAATAACATTTGAAAAATTTATAATAGCCTCTTCAAAATTATTGTTTTTCATATTTAAAACAGCTTTATTAAAGTAAGCATCAGCATAATCGGGTTTTATTTTTATAGCTTTTGAATAATCGTTTATAGCTTTTTCTATTTGCAATATTGCAGAATAAGCATTTCCTCTATTTAAATAATAAACGTAATTTAAAGAATCTATATTAATTGCTTCATTAAAATCTGAAATAGCTCCCAAAGTATTACCTGTTTTTGTTTTATTCATAGCTCTTTCATAATAGTATAGCGCATTATTAGGATCTGCATTAATAGCCCTTGTAAAATCAATGTTAGCTTTGTCGTACATATTTAAAGCTACATAAGTTTTAGCTTTATAGTAATAAACATCTGGTTTGTCTATTTTATTTTTAATAGCAAAATTAAAATCATCAAAAGCTTCTTTAAAATTTCCTGTTTCATAATAAGCAATACCTCTATTGGCTTTAGCATCAATAAAATTAGGATTTAAAGATAAAGCCTTGTTAAATTCTGTAATAGCCTTGTTATAATTACCTATTCCATTTAAAATGACACCATAATTATTATGAAAAATCGGATTATTTTTTGCAAACTTTCCTTTTTTTGCCTCTTCAAAATCGTAATAAGCACCGTAATAGTCTTTTAACTTATTTCTTATAATACCTCTATAAAAAATGTAAACAAAATTATTTTTTTTTGAAAACTGAATAGCTTTTGACATATCACGTTCAGCATTTAATAAGTTTCCAAGCTTTTCATAGGTTAATCCTCTATAAAATAAACTTAATGATAGTGTATCACATATTTTTAATGATTTATTAAAATCTTTTAACGCTAATAAATAATCGCCATTTTTATAATAAAATAAGCCTTTGTTATAATAATTAAAACAATTAGAAGGTGATAGCCTTATAGCTTCTTCGAAATTTTGGATGGCAGTTTTTTTATCTTTAAGTGCTGCCAATACAAGTGCTTTATTTAAATATGCAGACGAATAATATTTATTAATATTAATGCTTTTATTTAAATAATCTAAAGCCAGTTGATATTTATTTAGTCTGTAATTAATTATACCTTTAATAGCATAAGATTCATAAGATTTATTATTAAATTCAATGGCTTTATCAAGAAAAAAGTTTGCTTTTTTATAAAATCCCATATTAACCAACGTAGCCCCAATATTATGACAAGCTTCGTAATTGAAAATGTTACGTTGTAAAACTAATTTAAAATCGTATAAAGCTGATAAATTATCTTTAAGATTTAAATAGCAAATACCCCTGTTTATATATACAGATTCGTCATATATATTATTTAACACAATACTTTTATTAAAACATTCAATTGCGTAATCGTATTTATTTAATTTCATAAAAACATTTCCCAATCCCGACCAATATACTGGAGAAAACATATTTATTTTAATAGCATTTACATAATCTTTGATAGCACTATTATAATTTGCTATATGAGTTTTAGTTATAGCCCTGTTGCTATACGCAAAATCTTGTGTACTGTCTAATTCTATACATATATCGTTATACCATAAGGCTTTCCAATAATCATTTTTATTATTATACGAATTCGCAAGGTTAAGATATACGCTAGCATCATAAGGATTTAATTTAAGGGCTTTATGATATAATAAAATTGACTTTTCTGTTTCGTTTTCATCTTGATACGAATTAGCAAGTGAATACCATCCTAAATAAGAATAAGGTTTTTTGTAAACAACATCTTTATACAATGTTTTACTATTTTTCCATACTAAATTTCTTTTATAAGATAAATAGGATAATATAATAGATAATAATAAAATAAATACCCATAAATATTTTATATTGAAAAATTTATATGAATTGGAATTTTTATAAAATTCAGAAAGTTTAAAACCAATAAACCAAAACAATCCAATATAAGGAACATAAGCATAACGGTCGGCTATAAAAAAACTTCCAAGAATAAAAAATGGTAATGTAACTGATATGCTTATTATAAAAAAAAGTATTGCGTAAAACAGCTCTCTTTGCTTTTTGCGAATTTTTAAAATAAAAAAAGTTAATAAAGACAATATAAAAGGCGTTACATAAAATATTGCAGGCAAATAATTATTTACTTTATCGTGATAATAATGTACTGCACAAAGATTGAATGGTGCTATAAGTTTAAATAAATACCAAGTAATTGCATAACATATATAAAGCATCTTATCTATTATACCATTAATATCCCAACCTATACTATCGCCCGAGGGTTTGCGTGTGTAAAAAGTAATAAGCCCGAATAAAATCGCAATTATGAAAAATGGTATTTTTTCGATTACTTGTTTTTTGAAATGCTTTCTTTTATAAAAAAAATCAAATAAGACTATTAAAGGTGGCAATACAATAGCTTGCGATTTCGACAATATGGCTAAAATAAAACATAAAAAACTCAAAATGTAAAATAAATTACGCTTATCGTTTTTAATATATTTCAAATAGCTTATTAATGTTAAAAGACTAAATAAAGCAAAAAGTAAATTTGAACGTGTCGAAATCCATGCTACTGTCTCTACATTTATTGGATGAAGTGCAAACAATGCCGATGCTATACCTGCTGCAACTTTATCACCTTTTGCTAATAATAGTACAAACCAAAATACAAGAATTATATTTAATAAATGTAAATATATGTTTGTTGTATGGTAAATTGAAGGATCATCAGCATAATATTTATGCTCCATTGCATAAGTTAAAGTAGAAATAGGCTGGTACATGCCTACATAAGTTGATGAAAAAATTTTTATAATTTTTTTAAAATTCAGGTTTTTAATGTCTTGATTTTCAAAAACTTGAGCAGGGTCGTCCCATTGTTTTTGCGTTTCGTGCTTTATTGCAGGCGAATATATCAAGAAAGTTGTACTGCATAAAATAAAAAGAAACATTATTGTCGCTGCATTATGCTGTATTGAACCTATAATGCGTGTAAAAACATCCTTCAAATATTGCATTTTTATGAATATTTAAAAAAACAATAATATAATTTTATTATATTGCAATATACAATATAAATAGATATAAATAAAATGTTTTTTAATAATTGTTTCTTTCAATTATTTGTTAAGTTCTTTTAGAAATAATGTAACCAATACGAAAATAATTTATTTTGTTTATATTTTTAATGAGTTTGCGTAAAACAATTAAAAAAGACAGAAAAACTATAATAATTTTCATTTACCAGCCATAAAATATATTATCTTTGCAAAATAAATTTTAAGTTCGGGGTGTGGCGCAGTTGGCTAGCGTACTTGCATGGGGTGCAAGTGGTCGGAAGTTCGAGTCTTCTCACCCCGACTATTTTCAATATAATCTTTCCTTTATATTTTCTTCTGCAAATCAGGCCTGAACAACAGTGAAATCAATATATACAGCACAAAAATAAAAGGAGCCGAAGCCCACTTAAACAATATTATTAATATTAAAGTACATACAAGAAATATTATCCTTGATATATTATTTCTTTTTTCTGCTTTTTGAAACTTTAAGGATATTAATGGTATTGGTATTATTAGCAATATTGATAATAAAATTGTTATTATTATTAAAAATGTGAAATCTGTTAAATATATTGAAAAAAATGTATTTATGTTATTGTAGGGTGTGTATTTAGAAGTAAGAAGTATCATACTTAAAGCTGCAATTAATAAAGTATTAGCAGGCGTGGCTAATCCTAAAAAATAATTACTTTGTCTGCTGTCGTTGTTGAATTTTGCTAATCGGAGAGCCGACATCATTGGTAATAAAAAAGCTATAAATGGTATTATATTTATATTTTGAATATATATTTCGGGTAAGTTTGTTGAATTATCAATCATTTTGAAAAGAATAAACCCTGGTAATACACCAAATGATACTAAATCGCTAAGCGAGTCTAAGTCTTTGCCTATATCTGATTTTGCGTTTAGCAATCGTGCAAACATTCCATCGGCAAAATCAAATAAAGCTGCGACAAAAACAAGAATAACAACAATAAAATATCTTTCGTAAAATATCATACTTATTGCAATACAACCACATAATAGGTTCATAAGGGTTAAAAAATTAGGAATAAAATTTTTAATCTTCATATTTTATATTTGATAAAAGTTTAATATTTGCTTTGATTTTTTGGTTATATATTTTAAAATCGAAATATTTTCCTTTAGCCTGCCCCGATTTTTTGAGCTTTGCCTTTGCTTCTGCTTCATCTTTGGCTGTGCAAATATTTCTGCCTGTGCTGAACTCAATAAATGGTAAATAAAAGGAATATTGTGAATTGTGCTTTATTATAACAACTTCATCATACAAAGTATTTTGTTTTATTATATCTATTTCTGTATCAAAAATTTTATTTGAAGGATAACTATCAAAAATTTTATTAAAATTTGATAAAGAAACTATTACAGAAAGTATAAACCCTGCCAAAATTCCAGTAATTAAATAATTTTTTGGTAAATATTCATTTTTTATGAATGTATTAATAAAAAGTGAAGCAAAAATTGCCAATGGAATTGATACTTTAGCCCATCCTCCAATATGTATTATATTTGAATTTAATAATATTATAAAATGAAAAACTACAGGGAATAATGCTAAATATATTAATATCAAATCTTTTTTTTCTCCTAATTTATGTTTTGAAATAAATACTGATAGCAAAATTAAAAATATTGATAAATAGCCTACGCCCGACATCAGTTCTCTAAATCGTATTATGCTTAAATTAAGAGTTTTTATGCTTAACCAGTTTATACCCTGGTCGCTTAAACTTTGACTAAACAAACCACTTCTTTCGGCAAAACGCAATCCCCACGCTCTTATCAATGAATTTACTTCATCTATTGCACTGTATTGAACTATTGTTAATACTAATGCCATTAATCCTCCTACAATTAATAATATCCCTGTTTTCTTTAGAACTTTGTTTTTGTTCAAAAATATAATATATATAGAAAAACTAAATATTATTAAATAGCCTAACCAATCGGTATAACCTAATAATATACCTATTAAAGCAATAATAACAGAAGTAATAAAATTGATTTTATTTTGATATTTTATATTTATTATGCAAAAAATAAAAAAAGCCCATATAGGTAAAATACATACTTCGGGAAACCACGAAAGGCTGTGAAATAAAAAAGGTGTAAAAAACATTACAATTGAGAAACTTGTTATTGCTGGAATATAATTAACGAAACTTTGAGGTGCTGTTATTTTTTTTATTATTAAAAAAATTAAAAAAGCCGTTATACACTGCGATAGTATTGCTAATCCGCTTAACAAATAATTAATTTCTATAAAATAAAATATTTTTGAAAAAACATAAGCTGTTATAAACGAAAAAGCAGGGAATGAAACAAAATAATTATTTCCTTCTTTATCAGTTAAACGTTTGTATTCGTATATATTTTTATCGGCTTTGTGGGTATTTGTTAGCACTGGACTAAAATAATGCTTCGATATTCCTTCTTTGTTCCAAGTGTTTATAGTTGTTATTGTATAAATATGCCCTATATTATTAATATATGGAGTTTTGTCAATATATTTTATTCTCGGCAATATTGATATTATAGCAATTATTATTAAAAAAATTGCTGTAAGTAATTTGGTTTTTCTGCTGTTTGTTAAAACTAATTGCATAATAAACAAAATTAAGAATTTTGATTTAAGCTAATCAATTTATCTTTGCATTTTGATAATTTTTATTATTATAATATTTTATGAATAATCTGCCCGAAGTTTTTACTGATGAATTTTTATATGATTTGCCTTACGAAAAAATTGCTTACTTCCCTGTTAAGCAAAGGTCTGATTCAAGATTATTGGTTTTGAAAAATAATGTAATTTCTGAAACTCTTTTTTCTGAATTGCCCAATTTTATTGATGATAATAGTGTTTTTGTTCTCAACAACACAAAAGTTGTTCCTGCTCGTTTGCTTTTTAAAAAGGATACTGGAGCAACTATCGAAATTCTATGTGTGGAACCCATTACACCTTCTATTTATTTTGATTCGTTAAATGCTAAATCACAATGTTCGTGGCTTTGTATGGTGGGCAATAAAAAAAGATGGAAAGGGCAAATTTTGAAAAATACTTATAATGGCATTGATTTATGTGCTGAATTAAGTAAAAATGAAGGCGAATTAAATATTGTGAATTTTAAATGGACAGGTGATTATAATTTTAATCAGATTTTGGAAATTTTTGGGAAAGTTCCTTTGCCACCTTATATTAATAGAGACTCAATAAGTGCTGATAAAATAAATTACCAGACTGTTTATGCTATTAACGAAGGTTCAGTAGCAGCTCCTACCGCTGGTCTACATTTTACTCCCGAAATATTTAAACAAATTAAAAACAAAGGTATTGATATTGAACACCTTACTTTACATGTTGGGGCTGGAACTTTTAAACCTGTTACTGCATCTACTGCATCTCAACATATAATGCATCACGAGTGGTTAAATATTTCCAAAAATACAATTGAGAATCTTATTAAAAATATTGATAAAAATATTATTGCTGTTGGTACTACATCAGTGCGGGCTCTCGAAAGTATATATTGGCTTGGTATAAATATTATTAACAACAATAAATGTCAAAATTTCAATATTTCGCAATGGTTTCCTTATCATAATGATGAAACAAAATATTCACGCAAAGAGGTTTTAGGAGTAATTTTAAATTATATGGATAAGAATAATCTTGATAGCATTATAGGGACAACCGAGTTAATGATAATTCCCGGATATAAATTTAAAATGCTTGATGTAATGATAACAAATTTTCATCAACCTGGTAGTACCTTACTTATGCTGGTTTCGGCTTTTATAGGAGAACGTTGGAAAGATGTTTATAAATATGCTCTTGAAAATAATTTTAGGTTTTTAAGCTATGGCGATGCTTGTTTGTTTTTTGGTTAATTTTTTTTTAAAAAAAAACAGCAGCTCAAATAATTTTTAACTGTATTTTTGATTTTAAATAATGAGTTTGCTACGAAAAGTTTTTATTTGAGAAAATTTTTAATATAACTCTGATTAATTATATAAACAAGGGGATGCATCCCCTTGTTTAATTCACGAATTTATTACTGATTTTCGTTTTGTTACTTTTTGGAGTGTACTCAATAATTTAATTTTTTTCTAAAACTAAAATAATGCAAAGTGGAAGTAAATCTTTTTGGGGGCATATTGAAGATATGCGTGGAATGTTAATTCGTTCCGCAGTGTATTTATTTGTGTTTGCTATAATTGCTTTCTTTTTAAAGGATTTTATATTTAATAATATAATTTTGTCGCCTAAAGAAAGTAATTTTATTACTAACCGATTTATATGCTCAGTTGGTAAACTGCTTAATTTTCAATCTTTATGTATAGAAACAACGCCTTTGAATATTATAAATATTAATTTGTCGGGGCAGTTTATGATGCATTTGTATATTTCTTTTATGTCGGCATTAATTTTTGCAGCTCCTTTTATTATTATAGAAATATGGAAATTTATTAAGCCTGCTTTGTATACTAATGAGCAAAACAAAGTTAAAGGTGCTGCAGTTGCTTGTGTACTGCTTTTTTTCGCTGGTGTTTTGTTTAGCTATTTTATAATTGTGCCTTTAACAATAAATTTTTTCGCATCTTATAGTGTTAGCGAAAGTGTAACTAACCAAATTGCACTTAATTCTTATATAAAAACAATATTTTCAGTTGTTTTATCTGCCGGTGTAGTGTTTGAATTGCCTGTTTTTATATTTTTTTTATCAAAAATTGGTCTCGTAAACCCTTCTTTTTTAAGAAAAAACAGAAAATACACTTTAGTTATTATTCTTATAATTGCAGCCGTAATAACTCCACCTGATATTTTTTCGCAAATTTTAATTTCATTGCCTTTATTGCTTCTTTACGAAATAAGTATTTATGTTTCTAAATATGTTGTGTCGCATTATCAGAAAAATAATTTTTAATTTCAATATAAATTAAAAAACACTTTA
>CAZDEU010000021.1:0-26820 GCA_964504265.1 uncultured Bacteroidales bacterium | reverse complement strand
GGATACTACAGATTTTCACTGATTAAAAATCTGCGTTATCAGCGTGCTATAAAAAATTATGGGAATGAATAAACTATTAAGGAAGTTGGATTATTACTGAACTGTAGTAAAAAACCTGAATTTGTCAGAAAAATATTTTCAAATGATAGAAAAAAAACAGCACACGGACAACACGGATATAACAGATTTTCACTGATTAAAATCTGCGTTAATCCGTCTAAATCAGCGTTATCAGCGTGCTATAAAAATGTAGATAATCAATAAATGTCAACGCCTGAAACAGGGTTACCGTTAACATTAAACATTAATAACTAAGTTACAGCTTCAATTTATTTTAGTCTTCTAAGTCTCGTTTTATCACTAAAAAAATTTATCTTTGCAGCATCCTGATGATTTTATGAATAATTCTGTTAAAAAACAAGCTGATTCAGGCTCTATTATCATTAAAGGAGCAAGAATACATAATTTAAAAAATGTAAATCTCGAAATTCCCAGAGGGAAGTTTGTGGTAATTACCGGCTTATCAGGCTCGGGCAAGTCGTCGCTGGCTTTCGACACTTTGTATGCCGAAGGACAAAGACGCTATGTTGAGAGTCTTAGCTCGTATGCACGACAATTTCTTGGTAAGATGAAAAAACCTGAAGCCGACATTATCTCAGGTCTGTCACCGGCTATTGCTATTGAACAAAAGGTTTCTGTTCGTACTTCAAGAAGCACTGTAGGTACATCAACCGAAATATATGAATATATTAAACTTTTATTTGCTCGTATTGGAATAACTTATTCGCCTGTTTCGGGTCAAGTTGTTTCAAGACATGATGTAACTGATGTTGTAAATTACATATTATCATGTAAAAAAGATGTTCGAATTTCAATTTTTTCTCCATTAATAATAAATAATGGTCGATCTCTTCAAAACGAATTTGCCGTTCTTTCGCAAAAAGGTTTTACAAGAATTCAGGTCGGCGAAGAAATAATAAACCTTGATGAAAAGGACAAACTAAAAAATATTAACGATAAAGTGTTAATTCTTATCGACAGGCTTTCGACTAATAATACTGATGATGATTATCAGGCAAGACTTGCCGATTCGGTTCAAACAGCTTTTTTTGAAGGTCGTGGCACTTGCGTGCTTGCAGTTTATGAAAATGCTAATATTGAATATAAAGAATTTTCAAATAAATTTGAAGCCGACGGTATTGAATTTGAAGTGCCTGATGTGAACTTCTTTTCTTTTAACAATCCTCTTGGTGCCTGCAAAACTTGCGAAGGCTTTGGAAGCGTAATTGGTATTGACGAAAATCTTGTTGTTCCAAATAGGAATCTTTCAATTTACGAAGAAACAATTGCTTGTTGGCGTGGCGACAAAATGAGTGAATGGAAAGATAAATTAATTTATAATGCATATAAATTTGATTTTCCTATTCATACACCATACTACGAACTTAGTGAAGAACACAAACAACTGCTATGGACAGGTAATCAATATTTTCATGGATTAAATGATTTTTTTAAATATATTGAAGAACAAACATATAAAATTCAATACAGAGTAATGCTGTCGCGTTATCGCGGCAAAACTTTATGCCCCGAATGTAAAGGCACAAGATTAAGAAAAGAAGTTAATTATGTAAAAGTAGGCGGTAAATCAATTTCTGAAATTGTGGTTATGCCTATAGATAAACTGATAGAATTTTTTGATATTCTAAAGCTTAATAACAATCAGCAATTAATAGCAGAAAGACTTTTAACTGAAATTAAAACAAGATTATCTTTTTTACATGATGTTGGTTTAGGTTATCTGACACTTAACCGCTATTCAAATACTTTATCAGGCGGCGAATCACAGAGAATTAGCCTTGCAACTTCATTAGGCAGCAATTTAACTGGTTCTATGTATATTTTGGATGAACCGAGCATTGGTTTACATTCAGCCGATACTCATAAACTTATAAGTGTATTACAGAAGTTAAGAGATTTGGGAAATACTGTAATTGTTGTTGAACATGATGAAGAAATTATGCGTGCCGCAAATTTTATTGTTGATATGGGACCTCTGGCAGGTTTGCATGGTGGCGAAATTGTTGCAAGCGGAACTTTCGATGAAATAATTGAAAACGATAAAGGGCTTACATCGGCTTATTTATCGGGCAAAATGAAAATTCCTGTGCCTGAAACCCGTAGAAAATGGAAAGAATATATAGAAGTTGAAGGCGCCCGAGAGAATAATCTTAAAAATATTAATGTAAAATTCCCTTTAAAAGCATTTACGGTTGTTACAGGTGTTAGCGGTTCGGGTAAGACCTCTCTGGTTAAGAAAATTCTTTATGCAGGCTTGTCCCGAATACACGGTAGTAGTGCCGATACAACTGGTGAACATCTGAGAATTACAGGCGATATTAAAAGTATTAGTGCAGTTGAAATGGTTGACCAAAATCCTGTCGGTAAATCAAGCAGGTCTAATCCTGTTACTTACGTTAAAGCTTATGATGATATAAGAGCGTTATTTTCTGAACAAAAATTAGCAAAGCTAAGAGGCTATAAACCAGGTTTTTTTTCATTTAATGTTGAGGGTGGCAGATGCGAGGAATGCCAAGGCGAAGGTATTGTAAGAATTGAAATGCAATTTATGGCTGACATTGAGCTTCAATGTGAAAGCTGTTCAGGTAAAAGATTTAAAGAAGAAGTGCTCGACGTTAAATATTATGATAAAAATATTTGGGATATTCTTGAAATGACAGTTGAAGAAGCTATTGAATTTTTCTCAGATAAACCTCAGGACAGCAATACAAAACGCATCCTTTCAAAATTAAAGCCTTTATCAGATGTAGGACTTGGTTATCTTAAACTGGGACAATCTTCTTCAACATTGAGCGGTGGCGAATCGCAAAGAATTAAATTAGCATACTTTTTAGCCAAAGGTGCAAACGAAAAACCTGTACTTTTTATATTTGATGAGCCAACAACAGGGCTGCATTTTCACGATATCAATAAATTGTATTCGGCATTTTGTTCGTTGATAGCTAAAGGACACACTGTATTAGTTATTGAACATAATATGGAAATAATTAAATGTGCCGACTGGGTTATTGATTTAGGACCTGAAGGTGGCAACAATGGGGGTTATTTAGTTTTTGAAGGTGTACCCGAAAACCTTATTAAAAACAACAACTCTATTACAGGCAAATATCTCAAAAAATACCTATAAAAAAGGTAAATATTATAACAAAAATACAATATTTACCCTTTAATTTAATTATTTATTAATAAGAATTTTCAAAAAATTATAATCAAATAACTTTTGTTAAAATAATAAAAATTCAATTAATTAGCAGTCATACCTCCATCAACAATAAATTCAGAACCCGTTGCATAGCTTGATTCGTCTGATGCAAGATACAGACAAAGAGTTGCTACTTCACCTGGCTCGGCTAATCTTTGCAAAGGAATTGATTTCGATAATTCGTCGATAACTCCTTTTATTTCGTCGTTCATAGTCATTGGAGTTTTAATAATACCCGGGTGAATAGAATTAACCCTAATTCCAAAAGGACCTAACTCTACAGCAGCAGCTTTCGTCATTCCGCGAACTGCAAATTTTGAAGCATTATATGCAATATTATTTGCCTGCCCTACAATACCAGATATTGAAGAGATATTAACAATTGAACCTTTCTTTGCTTTTTTCATCACAGGTACAATAGTTTTTATACCGAGAAAAACGCCAAACTGGTTTATCCTGTATATTTTATCATAATCATCTATACTAAATAAATCAACTGGATGCTGAATTACTATTCCAGCATTATTTACTAGTATATCAACAGTACCAAATTTGTTTATAGCAAAATTTACAGTTTCTGTCCAATCTTTTTCAGAACTCACATCTTGTTTAAATGCAAATACATTTTTGTATTCATCATTTATCACTTTAATTTCCTTTTCTAAAATTTCTGACCTAACGTCAGTAGCAATAATTTTTGCACCTTCTGATGCAAAATATTTTACTGTTTCTAAACCAATTCCGCTTGCTGAACCGGTTATAATAGCAACTTTATTTTCTAATCGTTTCATTTTACTTGTTTTTTAATTGTTTAACATTTTATTTTTTTAATCATAAATAAATATCAAATAAAATTCAATATTATTTATAATTAGTCTTAATAAACGTAAAAATATTTTTTTTATTATATTATTATCAGAAAAATTTGATAAAATATTTAAGAAAAAAACTATAAATAATAATTTATCTTTGCAAAAAAAATAAATATGTTTTTTGCAAAAAATGCAATACCACGCTGGATAATTTTTACAATTGATATAATAATATGTGTTTTATCAGTATTATTAGCCTTTTTACTCAGGTTTAATTTTTCTATACCTTATGAAGAAAGAATTACAATACCTTCAATATTAGGATATGTAATATTAATAAGAGCAATCAGTTTTATTATTTTTAGAACATATTCAGGCATAGTACGTCATACTAGTTCGCAGGACATAATTAAGATTTTTCTTGCTGTTCTAAGTGGTAGTTTATTTTTCAGCTTAACAAATGTTGTAACATTTCACTCGCATTATGGTAAGTTCTTTGTACCTTTTTCTATTGTTGTTATTGATTTTATTACAACTACTTTTTCATTAGCAGGCATTAAACTACTAATTAAAACCATTTATTATGAATGGATGCAGCCTGGTAGAGATTTGAAAAGTGTAATAATTTTTGGTGCAGGCGAAGGTGGATTAGTTGCAACACGTGCTTTTGTAAGAGACGCAGGGACTAAATACAAAATTCTTGCTTTTTTGGATGACGATTTGACAAAAGTTGGCAAAAAACTTGAAAATATTCCAATTCAAAGCTCAGATAAATTAGAAAATTTATTAAAAAATAACCAGGTTGCACATCTTGTACTTTCAACGCAAAAAATGTCGGTTGAACGTAAAAATGAAATTGCCGAATTGTGCCTTTCGTATAACACTAAAATACTTGAAGTACCGCCATTAGACCGCTGGATAAATGGTGAACTCAGTTTTAAGCAAATAAGAAGAATTAATATTGAGGATTTACTAGGGCGTGCTCCTATTAACATTGAAAATGAAGAAGTTAGACATCTTCATAGCAATAAAACTATTATGATTACTGGTGCAGCAGGTTCAATAGGCAGCGAATTAGTAAGACAGATTATAAAATTACCGCACAAACAGCTTATCCTAATTGATCAGGCTGAGACTCCCCTATTCCATCTTGACCTTGAAATGACTTCAAAATACAGCAGAAGTAATTACAAAATATTTATTGCTGATATATGTAATAATATTAGGATGAATAAATTATTTGAAGAATATCGCCCCGACATTGTATATCACGTTGCTGCATATAAACACGTACCAATGATGGAGAATAATCCTTGCGAATCGGTACAAACAAATGTTTACGGCACAAAACTTATTGCTGATCTGGCTTTGGATTACAATGTTGAAAAATTTGTGATGATATCGACCGATAAGGCTGTTAATCCAACCAACGTTATGGGTGCTTCCAAACGTATTGCCGAAATATACATTCAATCGCTCAATTCAAAAAATAAAACCAAGTTTATCACAACTCGATTTGGAAATGTTTTAGGTTCAAACGGCTCTGTAATACCTTTGTTCAGAGAGCAAATTGAAAAAGGTGGTCCTGTAACTATTACTCACCCCGAAGTTACACGTTATTTTATGACTATACCTGAAGCCTGCCAACTAGTAATGGAAGCAGGAAGTATGGGTAAAGGAGGAGAAATTTTCCTTTTCGATATGGGTAAAAGTATTAAAATAATTGACCTTGCAAAAAAAATGATTAAACTGTCGAGTCTTACACTAGGAAAGGATATTCAGATTGTGTATACAGGTTTAAGACCAGGCGAAAAATTATACGAAGAATTACTCGCCGACAAAGAAAACACTTTAGCCACACACCACCCCCGTATTATGATAGCTAAGATAATACAACACGACCCTCAAATTGTTAAAAATGATATTAATGATCTCATTCAAATGCTAAAGAAAAACGATAATTATCTGATTGTAAAAAAAATGAAAGAAATAGTTCCTGAATTTATTAGCAAAAATTCAATTTTTGAGAGGTTGGATGACGCTAAGAATTAGGTAATATGGTTTTTGTTTATATATATTACATTTATCAATTATTAATACATTATTTACAGTTAATTTTATTTTTTTATTTATTTTGTCTTTTCCTTAGTCTTTCCTTATCAAACAATTCGCCCTTTTCGGTATAATAGCGCCATTTGCCCGATTTTTCGCCATTTTTATAAGAACCTTTAATTTTTATAACGCCAGTTTTATAAAAAAATTCAGCATCACCATCAGCAACACCTTTTTTAAAATTTAAAGTAGCTTTTCTGGCACCATTTTCATAAAATTCTCTATAAACGCCTTCAATTTTATCATCAACGAACTTAATTTCGGTTTTAATTGTAGAAGAAGGATTATCGTAATAAAAAATTGCAACACCTTCGGCAATTCCTTCTTTATAATTGACAGCACTTTTAATTTTACCATTTTCATAATATGAACGCCATAAACCGTCAAATAAACCGTCTTTTATTCTACCTTCATATTTTATTGTACTACTATCTTCATATTTTATTTTATAAGGACCGTCTTTTAATAATTCAGTATTTAAATCAGGTTTAAACAATAAAGAATCAAAGTCGTTAGTGAAAAGCTCTTCGGCAGCAGATTCAAATTTTTCTAATTCATCGTTAAACATAGCATCGGGGTCGTGTTGGGCTATTAAAGTAGTTTTAAAACTTCTGCCATCACCTTGCAGTTGCAATCCTATATTAACAAAGCTAAGGATAATTTCTTTGTTTTTGGTTATCCCCTTTCTTTTTTCTTTATTGCTATAATAATATAAATGTGAATAAAGCTTGGGCATCTGAATAAAAGCAGTAATGTTAGCTTTTTCATCAAAATCGGATAAAAACTTCATAAAATTATCGTTGTTCGATAAAGTTTCGCCCTTAATATAATGGTCAATAACATCTATCAAAGCTGAATGTGAATTACTAAAAACAACATAATCTTCGATAAAAGTAAAATATGGAGTTTCTAATTTATTAAACAAATTACCAAGAAACATCTTAAAAAAGCCTTTAACAACAAGTTGATTAATTAGAAAATTTTTATAATCAACTGCTTCAAATTTAACAGGAGTACGACGTTTAATCTGAGTAATAATATTGTTAAGTCCTTTTTTAGCTAATAAAGTATCGCGAGCATGAATTGCAACAACCATATCTTCTTCTCTTGAATTAGCTGCAGGTCGCATTTTTGAGAAAACTATTTCGCTACCTATCCAATTAAAAAAGTCTTCCTCAACATTTATTTTTAATAATCTTTCGATTTTTGCAACATTTTTAGCATAATTTATATGATTAACAGTATCTTCGGCAGCGAACTCACATTCGAGATTATCACGAAAATCCAAAAAATCATCAAACGACATCGACAAATACAAAGCAGTTTGAGACGATAAAATTTCATAAGCTCTTATTGTTCCAGGTTCTACATTTAAAAGAGCATGCAAATACGATTGAACAGTATCTTTAAGATTTGTATAGCCAATTAAACTAAGTCGTTCTTCTTCAAAATAAAAATTAAGTGCAGAATAAGCAAGAGTATTACCCAACACTTTTAGCATTTCGTCTTCTTTTTGCACAAAACAGTTTATATAATCGTTGAGTTTATCGTAATTAAAATAAAAATTGAATAATTGGCGGCTATTCATTTCATTTTTTACAAGCAAAAACGATTTATTATCATGCCAATAATTATTGATACTACAAAGTATTGAATTTTGCAATATATGTTCAGAATAACTACACATTAAAATATTATCGACAAATGAAATATATAGCTCTTCTTTTGTTTTATTATCAGTTAGCACAATAACATCATTTTTCTGAAAATCTTTTTTTGCAAAAGCATAGCCAAATAAGCCCGTAATTTCTTTAATATAATCTTTGATAAAAGAAATTTTAGAAGCCTGTTTTAAATCAACAACAAATAAAAAATCATAATCATTTTTTTCAATTAAATGCGCCGAAACAAGTAGTTTTCGGTCGCTCATAAGCATATCAAGCACTTTATTACCATTAATAATTGAATCAAGAGTTAAAGCACTTTTATTAATATCTTCGAAATATTCATTATATAATAAATGATTCCATATTCTTGACTGGTTAAGGGTGTTCCAGCCTTTTGTCATTTCGTTTGTTTCGATAACAAAAATTGCATCATCGGGTATAACAGTAAAAGGGTCTCTTTTATCACTGTCGGTAAACCAAACCCATGCAAAAACACTTGCAGCAGCAATAAATATTAAGATTAAAAACCATAAAAGAATTTTTTTTGCTCTCTTCATATAAATTAAATATTTATGTTAAAAATGAGATACAAATTATTTGCTTAAATATAAAATCTAATTACCATTCCAAATATGCCACGAAGCGTAAGCTTGTAACTGAAACATAAACATTCCATTTACAGCATTTGCTCCTATTGCTTTGGCATGCTGTAAAAAAAGAGTTTCTTCAGGATTATAAATCAAATCATAAAAAATTGTTTTATTATTGCAGGCATCAAAAGGTATATCGGGGCAATCATCAACATCGGGGAACATACCAAGCGGAGTTGCATTAATAATAATATCCATTTCGTCGAGCAATGCTTTGTTTAATTCGTTATATGAAATATGTTCAATATTTTGAGGATTACGTGAAGCAAAAATATATTGAGTTTTAAAAAATTTAAGGACATTAGCAACAGTAGCAGCAGCACCACCTGTACCAAGTATAAGAGCTTTTTTGATTTTTAAATTTTGAAAAAGAATTTGAAATTGAGCTAACAAAGCTCCAAAATCTGTATTAAAGCCTTTCAAAATAATATTATCATTATTTCTTTCAATTTTAATAGTATTAACAACACCAATACTTTTAGAAATTCCATCAAGGGTATCAAGATAAGGAATTACAGCTTTTTTGTAAGGAGCAGTAATATTAAGTCCTATAAGATTAGGATTTTCACTAACCAATGATTTAATTTCTTCGATATTTTGGAGTGGAAAGAGTAAATACTCAGCATTAGAAACATTATGCTTTTTAAAAATATTTTCAAATATTAAAGGAGAATAAGAATGTTGAATAGGATAACCTATTAATCCAAAAACATTTTTATTTGAAGTTAAATCTATCATTGATTATAACTAAAAAGATTCAATTTCAGATTTCATTTCATCGGGCAAAAAGCTGAGAAAAGTATCGCCACGCAAGCCTAATCTAAGAGTTTCGAGAGGAATAATCTCGTTAGGAGCAATATTTCCTAAATTAACATCAGAGCCTAACTTTTTAATAAACCAAACTTGCTGAGGTTTTAAAGGAGCTTCCCACAAAATTTTTTCAGCGGCAACAGATTTAAGAATAGAATCGACAAGCGAAACCTCAGTTTTACCCGAATTATTGTAAATACCAACATTTCCGCTTTCTCTTGCTTCAGCAATTACATAAGAAGAACCAGCCGAAAGCTCAGTTTGCATTTCATTAATCCATTCATCGGACGACAAATGCACTTCAGCATCCTTAGAACCTACTTCGGACAGTACAATATAATTGGCAGATAATTTTCTAATAATTTCACATTTAACATCGTGCTTAATATTAGCAGAGCCATCCGAAACTTCAATTGCATTAAGTTTATATTTATCGACAACTCTTAAGAAATCATCTAATTTTTTACGAATCAGAAAAGCTTCAAAAAGAGTACCTCCAAAATACACTTCAATACCAGCATTTAAATAAATTTTAATCTTTTCTTCGAGATTACCTGTAATATACGATGTTCCAAACCCAAGTTTAACAAAATCGACAAGATGAGAAGCAGTTGACACAAGATCTTCAGCCTGATAAATTCCGAGCCCTTTATCCATAACCATAGTTACGCCATTTTGACGAGGTTTAGAAGAGCGATTGGGCAAAAAAGGTATTTTATAATTCATTATAAAAAGTATTATTTAATTTTATTAATTATTCCGATAAGACGTAAAACATCACTATTATTTTTCAGTTCAGGCATATATTCAAAAAACAGGTCAATGTCAGTTAAATCGGTCGACATAGCTTTGTATAAACATAACAGTCCGCTTAATATTTTATCAGATTTATATTTACAGGCAGCAATTCTATATTGCAGGCTACTACAGTCGGGATGTTTTCTGATACCTTTTTCAAGAATTTTCTCAGCTTTTTCAGAACCTTTGTAAGCTTCAACTGCATCAGCATAATCAATCCACATATTAAAATCGTCAAAATCAAGTTCAACAAGCCTTTTATAATTTTCTATTGCCTCTTCATATTTTTTAAGTGCAAAAAGAGCCTGAGCTTTAATATAATACAGTTCGGGGTAAATAAATATATTTTCATCGACATCAACTATGAGTTTAATGGCTTTTTGAGGTTCATCATTATAAAGATAATTATAACTAAGGTTAATAATAGCTTCGGTATTAAAAGGAGCAATTTTAAATGCTTTTTTAAAATATTTTCTGGCAATATGAGGTTTATCAAGACTTTCGTAGCATTCGCCAATGCTGTTTAAAGTAACACCGTCAGTACTTGGTTCAATTTCTAGCAACTCATTATAAATATCGATAGCCTTATTGTATTTTTCTATATAAGTATAACATTTAGCTTTAAAAAAGTAAGCCATAACATAATCAGGATTAATAGCTAAAGCGTAATCAAAAACTTCTATAGCTTTTGTATACAAAGTCATACTCATATAAATATTACCAAGCCCGAACCAAGCTATGTATGAGAAAGGATGTTCTTCAAGAAAATTATTAAGAACATCAATAGCTTTGTCATAATCATCTTCAAGTTCGCAAAAATAAATAAGTTTAGTGATAGCAAAATCGTTTTCAGAGTTCAACAAAATAGCCTTCATCAAATACTTATAAGCGTTGTCGTTATCTTTCAAGTAATTAAATTCAGTAGCTATATCGATATAAATCTCCGATTTATCTAAACTATCATCAGATAAATTTAAAGCTTTTGTATATTCTTCAATTGCATTTTGATGTTTGTCAAGATTGCTGAAGGCAGATGCTTTAGTAAGAAAAACTTCAGGATTATCAGGTTCAATTTTTTCGACACGTTTCAAAAGGTTAACAGCTTGTTTTTCGCGTGATGTTAAAGAAAAAATAGCAGCTTTACGCAACAAGAATAAAAGGTTTTCGGGATACTGCTTTAAAGCATAATTAACAACCTGTTCGCATTTACTATATGCAAAATGAGCGAGAAAAAAATCAATAAGCATATCAAACTCGTCAATGTCAAAATAAGCTTGCTTATGGTTCGAAAGCATATTATTAAAACGATCAACAAGTTGCATTATATCATCCCATGCTTGGTTATCGTTGTTCGAGAAATCCATTATACTGATATTTTATTTTGCAAAGTTATCAATAAAACTATAAATTTTTCTGAAAATTGAAATAAAACTTAAAATAAATTTACGATTGACGATTTACGATTGACGATTTAATTTTATCTACATATATTAAGTATTTATCTTCGTTTTTCATTTGTCAATCGTACATAGTAAATCGTAAATCCACTTCTCACTGAAAAAATCTGCGAAAATCCGTTGTATCAGTGTTATATGTGTTCTATTAAACACAATTAATAACCTATTTGTCGATATTTAACAAACATTAGTATATATTTTGAATTTCTAAAAGTTTTATTGTATTCAGTTTTGAAATAATATTATCTTTCAATTTACGTCTTACCGCAAATTTAATTATACAATTATCTGTATAATTATTTTCAATTATTGAGGCATCATAATCCTTCAAAGTTCTCATAACATCATTCATTGCTTCATAATTAAACTTTATTGAAAAATAATCTTTAATAATTTCTTCAACAATAGTTGTATTGTTTATAGCATCAGATGCTGCTTCTCTATAAGCGTTAATTAGCCCACTAACACCAAGTTTTGTCCCACCAAAATACCTAACAACAATAATAAGAACATTAGTAAGATTTTTAGAAAGCAATTGCCCTAGAATAGGTCTGCCTGCGGTGCCAGACGGTTCGCCATCATCGCTGCTCCTATAGTTCTCACCTGTATATCCAATTCTATAAGCATAGCAATGATGGCGGGCATCGTGGTATTTATTTCTAATATTATGCAAAATTTCCTTAACAGCTTGTTCATCAATAACTTTAAAAGCTAAGGCAATAAAGCGGCTGCCTTTATCTTTAAACAAGCCTTCTGACGAAGCAGATATTGTTAAAAAAGTATCTTTCCCCAAAATATATTAATTAAAAATAATACCAAATTGTTTGATAATCGTCTATATTTTCACCTTCTTTATATAATTTTTCAAGATAATCATATATGGGTACATCTGTATATAAATAATCATCAACCAGATTTACTCTTGACTCCCAAGGATAAAATCTGTAAATTCTTTCGCCCTTAGGATTAATCATAACAGGTTCATGATCTTGCCACGAACGAAGATGCGATTTACCGAGTTTAGGTACATTAAAAACAGGCTCATCGGTTCTAACCAAACCAGGCATAAAGCGAGCCTCTTCCTTACGTTCCTGCTCAATTCTTGCTATAGGCACACGAAAATCGGTTGTTTCTTCCTTCCCTTTTGTATTAAAAGAATAATAAGGGTCTATTCCGCTTAGCTTAAGAAGCCTTCTTAATTCGCAAGACTCAAAACGCAAACTATTGTAATATGTAAATACCTGTTGATTATATATGCTCATGCCTGCAAATTTAATCTTTTTTACTGCTTCTAATACATCGGGAGTTATTTCAGTAGTATGTTCAAAATGAGAAACAAAACTGATTTCTCTAACACTAAAAATATGATATTTTTTTATCATATCAATAAAATCATCATTGATTCTCATTGGCATAGTTGCATTAACACGACTTCCTATTCTAATTCTTTCAACTGTTTTAATTTCACAAATTTTATCTAATATTTTCTTAAGATATTCATTAGTTAAAGTTAAAGGGTCGCCACCAGTAACAAGCACTTCCGAGACATTTGGATTGTTTTTTATCCATTTAATTGCATTATCAACCTCCGAAAAAGGAATACGTGTATTATCAATGCTTTCAATTTCCCAATTTCTTTGACAGTAAACACAAATTTGAGGACAAGAATTATATGGTTTTAGTATTACAATTTGAGGGTATCGTCGAGTAATACAGTTAATTGGACTTGTAGATTTTTCGCCCATAAAATCCATATCAAGATTCTTGGTTTTATTTTTATATACTTGAGTACAATAATTTTTGCTTGGCAGCACCTGTGCTCGTATAGCTCTGTCGTGCATCGTTCTGCCGTGTTCATTAAATAATGATAAATAATAAGGCGTTATCTGGAATGGAATTTTATACTTTTCGGCTAATAAAACTCCTTCTTTTTCTTCATTACTTAATTTGGCAATTTTACTCAAAACATCATAAGATTTAATAACGTGCTGTAGTTGCCATTTATAATTATTCCAGTCGTTTTCGTTAGCATTAAAAAAATTGAGTATTTTCTTTTTCATTTTACTATGCTCGGCAATCTTTTCTCTGTCAAGCCCCGAACTATACCTTTTCATGAAATTTTTCATGTTTTGTGCATATTCATCAAGACTTTGAGAACGTATTTGTGAGGCTTCACTGTGATCTTCAGATATTTTCACCTGCATACTTTTTATCCCCGATGCCCCATTAATACCTTTTATAAGATAAATAATCTCGCACAAAAAACCTTTGGAAACAGTGTTAATATTACGTTCATTTTTAGCGAGTTCTTTAAGGGTTTTAAGAACCGAAAAGCCTGTTAATGTTTCATTTTCAGTTCTAATAATATTTTTAAATACTCTTATACATTCTTTTGCATTATTTTTTTCAATAATATGTTTTCGATTAAGCCAATTATCAGAATAAATATTAAAATAATTTCGCTCAAGATTATTTAGATAATCAAATAAATAAGTTCTTGCGATTCTGGTTTTGTCTGAATTTTTTAGAATTTTGTAGATGTTTTTATCTTGTTCCCACAAAATTTCAAGCAATTCATTTTTAGATAATTCAAAATAGTTTTCCATGGTATAATATATTTGGTTTATGAATAAATTGAAGTGATAATATATTGCCGAAAAGGCAAAAAATGCCTAAATAATAGGTAATTGTTGCAAAGATAATTAAAATTAGCTTAAATTTAAAATATTTTTTAGAATACTGAGCTTGCTCCGATAAGTTCTTTATTTGAGAAAATTCAAAATATAGCTCTGATTAATTATATAAACAAGGGGATGCGTCTCCTTGTTTAATATACGAATTCATTACTGTTTTTTGTTTTGTTACTTTTCTGAGCAGACTCAATTCTTGAAAAAAATATTGAAATTATTAATAATAATACTATTTATTTACATATAATCATTATTTATCTATATTTATTATTATTAAATCGCAAATTAAATTTATGAACTTTATAAACTACCATTGCACCAAAAATTAATTTTCAACCTAAATATCGAAAAACCTAAATATCATATATTTTTATTAACTTGCAAACTATTTATCTATTTTTTATAAATATGTTAGGCACTAAATTGAGTTACTGATTTGGCAGATTTTTAAAATTTATAAGATGAAAAAATTTATTTTTCTAATTTTTATATTATTAGGTTTAACTTCTTGCAATAAGAAAGAATTTAACATAGAAAATCTAAACGACAATAAAATTGCTATTTTAGGACATGGTGGTATGGGTATTAGCCATATTTATCCCATGAACTCTTATGAATCAATATCACGTTGTTTGAATTTAAATGCTGATGGAACCGAAATAGATGTACAAATGACAATTGACAGTGTGTTAATTGCATATCACGATTATAATTTAGAAAAAAAGACAAATGCTGAAGGCAATGTGTTTTATAAAAAATGGGACGAAATATGTAATACTACATATAAAAAACCATTTTTTGGCAATTATAATTTAATTAATCTTGATTATTTATTTTCTAATTTTGATAATAAAAATGAAAAAATTTTTATGTTCGATTGTAAAAATTTTAAACCTGATACCACTACCCTCTACAGAGAAACTTTTTGTCGTAGTCTTCTTAAAACAATTGATAAATTTAATTTGCAGAATAACGTTATAATTGAATTAAAACGCGAAGATATTATTAAAACATTAAAGAAAATGCGTCCCGAACTGAAGATTTTTATTTATTCAGATTTTGAATATGGATTAGAAATGGCTCAAAAATATAAACTGCAAGGTATTGTAATTTCTATTGACAAAATATCGAAAGAGGAAATTTTAACAGCTCATAAAAATGGCTTACAGGTTGCAGTTTTTAACACTCACTCACACAAAAGAAATATTGATGCAATAGAAAAAAATGTTGATATTATCCAAACCGACCGACTAAGACACTTGTTAAGACTTTTGAAATAAAACTAGTTCAGTTTCAATAAAAAATAATTGGCTAATAATTTACCAATACTGTGATTTATTTTTTGGGGCTGAGCCAATCAAACTAATTGAAGGGTATGTCCAATAATTTATATGCTTCCAATATCTTAACAAAAAATCAAAATTTGAATCATATACTTTACCTTCTTCACCTTCAAAAAATTCCAAATCAGATTTACATTTTTCAACACAGTACTTTGCCAATTCGGTTGATAAATCTTCGCTGGTAAATAAACGAACTGTATGCTCAAAACTTAAAGATTTATCATAAAAATAATTATTTGGCAAATTAAAAGCATTATATACTTCAAAGTTAAACTCTACACCACTCTTATCATTAAAAAATACAACAGCACATTCAATATCTTTAGGAAAATCTGATTTATTAATATTATTTTCATCATATAAAATTCCTTCATTTATAGCGTCTTCAATCACTTTCTTTTTACTTTTTCTTGACAATTTTAATATCGTATTACTAAACATAAAATATTTTTCAGAAAAACGTTCTACATTATCAGCATTTATAAAATATATCTGCTTACCATTAGTAAACTCCATAAAAACTTTCTTTTGTTGGTTAAGCATGTCTTCAACATTTACAAATTGATAATCCAAGAAGTCCACCTGTTTTCTGCTGTCAATAGAAGTAACTTCATCGTTTACTAATTTAGCGTTATAATCGCTTTTAACTAAACTGCCCGAAATCCACCACTCGTTACGCCATTTTACAATACCTAAAAGTAGAATTTCATTAATTATTTTAAATAAACCGGGTCTATTCAAATCGGGCGTATTTAATGATTTTTTAGTTAATTTGAATTTTTTGCCAGTAGCAATATGTTCAATAAATATATCATAATCATCTTGCCCTATAAAATAGAAAAAACCACATATTCGAGGCGACATATTTAAAAAATCGTTATATAATGGATGATTTTTACCCAATAAATGTGCAGACCATTCATTACTTTTTAACGCCAACAATCTGGTACAATAATTATGAACACCGCTTGCTCTGACTTCATATAATAAAGATGTTTTATGTTCAACATCATCCTTATTTTCATTCATCACTTCAATCTCTTCTTCCATAAGTCTAGCATAAGTATCTATTTGAAATAAATATGAATCAAACAATATTTTATCCATTAAATTACGTGCTTCATAAAAGTCGGTTTCATTTTCATCTATTTTATAAAATGATTTCAGAAACTCATTTTCTGGAGCATATTCCCATTCTTTATCAAAAACATCATAAATTACTTTTGCCATTTTAGTTATGTTTTCATGATTGGGAAACATAATATCCTCATCATTATTAAAATAATACCAGATTAAAAAACTAATATCGTGCTGATTAATCTCATTTTTACAATAATCAACAGTATCATAAAAAGGCAAAGGTTTGTTATAAAGTTCCTCGTGCAGTTTTATAAAAGTATTCCAAATATTAGTACCTGAAATCAAATCCTCAAAATATGATGTTATAAAGCACGAAAAATCCTCAATTGCATTATTATCTATAATTATATTCAAATTTGGATTGTTTTTATATGAATATATTGCTTCGCATACTTTATTGCATAATTTTAAATAATAGCTGTCAGAAATAACTTGTTTTACATAAGGTTTATAATTTAGCCAGCTTTTAATATAAATTCTGTCTTTATTTTTTTTCATTTAATTTAATTTTAAAAAACTATATCATCAATTATCATTATACATCTAATACGCAAACAAATAAACGTTCATATCAAATCAACAAAAAAACATTTTATACTATATATTTTAATTATTATATTAATTTTTAATAATTTTATCGACAAAATCATAAATAGCATTATAATCTAATTTTGATATACTTTTATTAGTTTTAGCAATTTTTTTTATGATTGCTCTTTCAATAAAATTCATTTTCTCGAAAAGAAATTCGCCACCAGCAACAGCATTAGCAAAGCTATGCACTCTTAATTCTTCAGGATAAGCAATTTCAAATTCCTGCCATTTTTTTTCATCATCCATTAGGCAAGCATATAAAGCTAAGGGCTTATTCTTCAATTTATTAAGATAAGAAATGCAAAAAATTTTCATCTTTTTTTGCACTTTACCTGCATGTATAGAAGAACCTAAAATTATTACATCGGCTCCATCAATATCGGGCTTTGGATTTTTTCTTAAATTAATAATGTTTGTTTCAAAATTTTCGTTATTTAATTTTGAAGCTATAATGTTTGCAACCTTTTCGGTTGTACCATGATTAGAAATATAAATTATAGTTGCTTTCATATTCTTATTTTTTTGAATAATTAATATTTTTTTCAAATATAAAAATTATTTTATTAATATATTTTGATAAGACTTTGCATAATATTATAATTCTCATCATCAAAACAAACAAAAATTACTTTATCAATAATATTATTATTTTTGTCTAAATATTTACGCACTGTATCTAAAGCAATTTGAGCAGCAATATTTTTAGGGAATCGGTAAACACCTGTACTTATATTTGGGAAAGCTATTGTTCTGCAAGCATTTTCACTTGCTTTTAACAGAGAATTCAAATAGCAATTCCTTAATTGATTCTTATATAATTCCTTTTTTTCGTCTGATGAATTTTCATTCCAAACAGGTCCTACTGTATGAATAACAAATTTTGAGGGCATATTACCCGCAGTAGTAACAACAGCTTCACCTGTATTACATCTACCAATTGACTTTATAATATTTTGGCACTGTTCAAGAATAATATTCCCTCCTGCCCTATGTATAGCACCATCAACACCGCCTCCACCCATTAACGATGAGTTTGCAGCATTTACAACAGCATCAACTGAAAGCTTAGTAATATCGCTTTTTATAATTTCAATAACAGACTTCATGTAATTAAATTTTTAAAAGTATAAAGGTACAAAAAATGAATAAATATTGATTTTACAAACTTTATGGGTTAAAAATTATTTTGATGTGCTATGGTATTTCATAAAGTAAATTTACGATTGACGATGTACGATTGACGATTGAAAAAAACAAGACTAATGATTAATAATTTCAGATAAGTATAATATTAATTGTGATTAATAGAACACTGATGACACTGATGCAACGGATTTTCGCAGATTTTTATTCGCCACAAAGACACAAATACACTAAGATACTAAGATACACAAAGAAGTAATAAAGTCTGTAAAATGGATTTATGATTTGCTATTAATAAGATATTTTTATCGATTAAAAATTATTTTTATACTTTTAACTTTATAAACTTTATGAACTTTACAAACTACCACAGCATCTCATAATAATTTTCAACCGTTTTCTTTATGATTTTTTCCACACCAGATAGTTTCAAAAGATTTTATTAAAAATGTAAATATTTTTTTTAAAAATATGCAAAATTATTTGTTTTTTGTATTTATAAATTAATAATATTTGTGCAATTTTTTTAAAGTTAAAATAAAAATAAATATTTATTTGATTTTCAATACTTTATGTTCAATTTAACAATAATAAAAATAAGTGGAAACAATAAAAATTGAGCCTTCTGAAGAAGGTTTGCCTGTCGACAGCAACGATGTCCCTCCGGATTTGCTTTCCGGTAACAAAAAATTCCCCGAATATTTAAAAACAATTCCTCATCGAAATAAAAAACCTGAATTTTCGACTATAAGTCCTAAATTACGGTCTTTTATCGACAAATATTATCCTAATGTCGACGACGAAACATGGAATTCGTGGCGGTGGCAAATAAAACACAGTTTTACTACTTTTGAGCAATTAAGTAAAATTATTGATTTAAAACGCCTTATTGACGAAGAGCTTATTGAGGAACACAAAAAACTGCCATTACGCATAACGCCTTATTATGCCAGTCTACTGCAAGGAAAAAATGTAGATGACCCTATTGTAAAAGCAGTTGTCCCCAGTATTAAGGAACTTAACGTTTCGCTGGGCGAGCAATCTGACCCATTGTATGAAGAACTATGCTCGCCTGTTCCCAATATTGTTCACCGTTACCCCGACAGAGTGCTTTTTCTTGCTACGGGCTTTTGCTCTACCTATTGCCGATACTGCACACGTTCGCATTTATTAGTTAAAGATAAAATGCACTACGGTAAAAACGCATGGCAACAAGCTATTGAATATGTGAGAGAGCATAATGAAATTACAGATGTTTTAATTTCAGGTGGCGACCCTTTTACTATGCCTCATGCACACCTTGAGTATTTGCTTGATACTTTGCGAAAAATTTCACATATACAAATTATTAGAATTGGAACTAAAGTTCCTGTAGTATTACCACAGCGTGTTACGAATTCCTTTGTTAATATGCTGAAAAAATTTCACCCTCTTTTCATCAGTATTCATTTTATGCACCCTGATGAACTGACACCCGAAGTTCATGAAGCATGTACAAAATTGGCTAATGCAGGTATACCGCTTGGAAGCCAAACCGTGTTATTAAAAGATATAAACGATAATGTGCCTGTTATGACCAAACTTATGAAAGGGCTTTTGCAAAACAGAGTACGTCCTTATTATATTTATCAGTGCGACCCTATACTTGGTTCAGGTCATTTCCGTACTCCTGTAGCTAAAGGACTTGAAATCATTAAAGGATTACGTGGTTTTATTAGTGGTTACGCTATTCCACATTACGTTATTGATGCACCCGGCGGAGGAGGTAAAATTCCTTTATTACCCGATTATTGCAAAGGTTATGAAAATAATAATATTGTTTTGCAAAACTATGAGGGAAAAACATTTTATTATCCAGATATTATTTTAGATTAGTCTTATAAATTTAAGTTTTAAACACTATTTTACATTATTTTATATGACAATTGGATTAACCTATGATTTGCGTTCTGATTATCTTGCCGAAGGTTTTTCGGAAGAGCAAACAGCAGAATTTGATAACGAAGATACAATAATAGCTATTGAAGGTGCTTTGCAAAAAATGGGATTAAAAATCGAAAGAATCGGAAATTCAAAACATTTAATGCTCAAATTGTTAGAAGGCAAAAAATGGGATTTAGTTTTTAATATTTGCGAGGGTATGTATGGCGACAGCCGCGAATCGTTAGTGCCTGCACTCTTAGATGCTTTTCAGATAAAATACGTTTTTTCTGATGCTATTACACTTGGCATTTCATTAAATAAAGCTCTTACTAAAAAAATTATTCGCGATGCAGGTATTAATACTGCTCCTTTTTTTGTGGTTAATAATATTGATGAAATTAAAAATTGCAATCTGAATTATCCTCTTTTTGCAAAACCTGTTGCAGAAGGCACTGGTAAAGGTATTGAAGACAAATCAGTTATAAATAATTTTTCTCAGCTTTCAGAAAGGTGTAGCCATATTCTTGATACTTTTAAACAAGCTGTAATTGTTGAAGAATATTTACCCGGCCGTGAATTTACTGTTGGAATTACAGGAAATGGCAATGAAACTCGTGTAGAAGGAGTTATGGAAGTAATTTATGGCAATGGCGTTAATAATATTTATTCTTATTTCAATAAAGAAAATTACAAAAGCAGAATTACTTATAAAAAAGCAGATAGTGAAATTTATGATGATTGTTTTGATATTTCAATAAAGGTTTGGAAAGCATTAAACGCACACGATGGTGGCAGAATTGACCTACGTATTGATAAAAATGGTAAAATGAGCTTTATTGAAATCAATCCGCTTGCTGGTTTGCACCCAATTAATTCAGACTTACCAATACTTTGCAGAATGTATGGAACCGATTATGATTCTTTAATTAAAAGAATTATGCTGGCTGCTATTAAAAGAAATAATTTATCGTTTTAATAATGAACAAAAAAGTTATTATTCTTCATAATAAAGTTAGTGAAAACAGCAATACCGATGAGGCTGACGTTATGAATCAGGTTAATCTGGTTTATAATGCGCTAATTAAAATAGGATACGAAGCTGTTGTATTTCCTTTATCTTATAGTTTAATCAATGATATTAATATTATTATAGAAGAAAAACCATTGTTTGTATTTAATCTTGTTGAATCTGTTTTTGGCAAAAATCAGCTTTTGCATTTTGCTCCTGCATTGTTAAGTGCTTTTAAAATTCCTTATACAGGCGTATCTTCAGAAGGATTATTTATAACTACAAATAAAATTCTGACAAAAAATATTTTAAAAACAAATAAAATTCTTACACCATCTTATTATACTTTAAACGAAATTAATTTATTATTAAGCGACAAAAAATATATCTTAAAACCAATTAATGAAGATGGATCAGTGGGACTTGACGAAGACTGTGTTTTTAATATAAATCAAAATAATTCTATAGAAAAACTAAAAACATTATCGCCCACTGAATATTTTATTGAAGAATATATTGACGGACGCGAATTTAATGTAAGTTTACTTGGGAGTGATGAAAATATTGAAATCTTAACCCCTGCTGAAATAATTTTTAAAGATTTTCCTGAAGGAAAGGAGAAAGTACTGGGTTATAAAGCCAAGTGGGACGAAGAATCGTTTGAATATAAAAATACTGTCAGGCTTTTTGATACATTATCTTCTGATTCAAAATTATATTTAAAAATGAAAGATATTTCAGCTCAGTGTTGCAAAATTTTTGCGTTGAATGGCTTTGCCAGAGTTGATTTCAGAATAGATGAATATGAAAATATTTATGTAATTGAAATAAATGCAAATCCTTGTATATCGCCCGACAGCGGTTTTATAGCTGCTGCATATAAAAGTGGATTACAGGATACACAAATTATAAAAAGAATAATAGAAAAATTAATATGTTAGAATTCAGACACGAACTTATACCCGAAGACCGTAAAAATATAGTAAAAATACTTGAAACAAGCGATTTTTTTTATGATTTTGAAATTGAAGTTGCAGCCGAACTTATTGATATAAATTTAGAAAAAGGCACCACTGCCTCTGGTTATCATTTTATTGTTGCTTCCGAAAACGAAAAAGTTGTTGCATACTGCTGCTATGGATTCGATACATGTACGCAGTCGAGCTATAATTTATATTGGTTAGCAGTTGATCCTTTTTACAAAAATAAAGGGATAGGGAAAAAATTAATGCAGGAAGTTGAAAAATCAGTTGCTGAACTTGGCGGAAGTATTATATGGCTTGATACAGCAGGGCGAAAACTCTATGAACCTACAAGAGCTTTTTATTCAGCAGTTGGTTATGAAAAAATTGCATCATTACCCGATTATTATTCACCCGGCGATGATAAAGTAATATTTATGAAGAGATTATCGTAATTTAATATAATATTTTTATATTTTTTCAATATAAATAAAAATATAAAATCACTAATGTCCGATAAAAATTTAACCCAACTTGAAATCTTCTAAGATGTAATTCTCTTATAATGCATTAATTACACTTTCCAGATTCGTTATTCTGGGAACACAAATTTTTTATTTTAAAAAGGCTCTGAGCAAAAGTAATACCTAGTTTGTTTTTGCTAACGCAATACTCTATCTTATAAACATTTTCTTAACAATTACTTCTTCACCATTGAAATATCTTATAAAATAAGTACCCGTATTAATATTGGGGTTATACATATAATCACCATCAGCATAAATATCATTGCTAAATACAACTCGTCCTAAGCCATCCAGAATTTCAATTTTGCCTGTTCGAGTTTTTTGTCCCCTGATTTTTACAGTAATACTATTTTCATTTTGCCATGCAGCAAAAACTACTGAATTGTCATTTACTGTAATACTTGTAAGAGCATTACCTATTTTTAAAATAAAACGGCCTTCACTTGCTTCATTTTCATCAAATGAAAAAGTATATGAAGAGGTTTCTCCTAAATCAATAGTTTTATTATATTTAATATCTTCTAATATAATACTTAAATCATGGTTTAGATTAGCAATTTCTTCAGCATTAATAGTATATAAACCTGCTGATTGTACAGCAAACCCTAAAGGGATTTCAATAATATTATCAAAATTATTATGCAATCCATTAAAAGCTAATTGATTTCCATTACTTAGAGAATAAAAGTTAGGTATATTTGAGTCATTATTCAATATTTTAGAAATGTCAAACTCTTCATCATAACCTTCAGAAGCGATTTCAGAAAATACAATTGCGGTTTCATCTTTAATAGAAGCAGGTTCAGATGATGAAGCCGAAAGTTTAATATAAGGATATTCAGTAACTTCCTCGTTCTTATACAATTGAGGACTTAATACATTAGCACGCATAGAATTAGTAAATGTTAAAGTACTACCTGAAGGATTATTACATTGTACAAAAAAAGCATGCAAAGCAGGCAAATATCTTGTACCTCCATTTAATGCCAAGCCAATATTAGCATTATAATAACCATAATAGCCATTATACATTGATGTAGATACAAAAATTGAAACACTTTTATTGATATTAGCTGCATCAAATGGTAATTTGTTAAGGTCAATAGGAGAAGGATAAGGATTACCTACTAAATTCCATCCGTTACCTTTAATATTGCCAGGATTAAGAAATGTAATAGGAACGCTTACATCGCCGTGATTAACATTACCATAAAGTGCAGATGTTATAGGATTAGGACCGCCCGTTCCAAACTGACAAGTATAACCTCTCCCCTTTTCTAATAATACCTGTGTTTCGCCAGGATTAGCAGCAGCAACCCATCCACCACCAAAATAGTTTGTTGCATGAGCTTCTGAATATTTAAAAATTGTTGGGAAAGGACTATTATTAGCTCCTCCCAACACAAGATTCATAAAATTACCGAATTGACCAATACTTGCATCAGAAAATGCAGAAGAAAACTGTTTGTACCCTTTTGCTTTTGATGCAGAAACATATCTTTGCTGGGTAACTTGCCCATAAATATTTCCTAAGCTGTTGCCGTCAATTAGTGCTGTTGAATTTTCATTTGATAATAATGTAAGATTACCGTCAATATATAAAATACCATTTACAAGTAAAATACCCGAAATTTCCTGATTAGAACCATGAACAGTTGAAACAACACTTCCAGGTTGAACAATCATATTGTGAATAACAACAGAACCATTTAAATTTTGTAAGCCACCTTCAAATACAATAAAACCTTCGCCAGTTGATGGAAGCCCGTTATTTGTAAATTCGCCATTAACAGTTAAAATGCAATTGGCATTAACAGTTATTGAAGCAGAATCTTCAATAATAATATTATTACAAACAGCAGTATCAGAAGCAATAACAGGCAGGTTAGTTACATGTGGAATTGTTACATTTGTTTGTCCAGTTGGAACAACATTACACGACCAGTTTGCAGGGTCTTCCCAAGCAGAGCTAACTGCACCTGTCCATGTAGAGTTATAATCAATGTGTATCATAATTATGTCGGAAGTATCTAAAACGGGTTCTACGCCACTTTCGGTTGTTGTCATAATTACCCAAACATAATCACCATCTTGCAAATTGTTAGTAGAATAAGATTGCTCGTTTAACCCAACATCCACACCATTAACCTGCCATTGAAAAGAATAAGTTAAACCTGGTATACCAGGGCCTCCCGTTATTGGAGATGCATAAAAAGTAAGCATAGTACCTGCACATACAAAAGTACCTGGATCAACACTAATCGAAACACCTGCTTCTAATTCGCCACCACCACGCATACCTCCCTGCGAATATGTTTTACTTGTAAACATTATTACTGATAACATAATAATGCTGAATAATGTAACTGTTTTTTTCATGATTATGATTTTTTAAATTATACAATAATTTTTTTTTAAAGATACAAAAAAAAATAACTAAATGTAGCGTTTTTAATTTTTTTTTTAATATATATATAGCACCTCAAATTAGAACAACTGACCTCAAGTTTTTGATTTAACTACAAAATTCTTGTATAACTAAAAGAAATTTAAGATTTTAGATATATCGTTGAATATTTTAAAATCAATTTTTCTCGGATTCTTAAATAATACCATTTTCAAAACATTAGGTTATGAATATTACACTCGGTAAAAATTACAGTACAACGTCTTATTGAGCATTCCGTAGTCCTAAGCAAAAAGGCAATTTTGATTTGTTTCTCTTACAAATAATAAATCGGTATGCGACCATTGTAAATTAACTTGCCTAGAAATATCATGAAACTTCTTAAAATATTTATGAATAAGTCCATTTTGGTTTAAATCATAATAATTACCAGTATTTTCTGGTACAGACTCCTTGCCATCGAATGAAGGATTTATTCCAACAAATAATAAACAGTTTTTAATATTTTTATCTTGTAAAACATAACCATGTTTAATTATCTCAATCCCTTTAAACTTATCATTATTCCAAATATTTTTAATTTGGCTATCGAAATTTTCTTTTGTACTAAATTCTTCCATTTTATTATACTTTTTTATTAAAGAATTTCTTACATAACATTTTTTTTCATTTTAAATATTTCTCCTACTCATAAGGCTTTTTAGAACCGCCCCGTTTTTAAGTTGACACTGGTCTCCACTATTAATACTTATGCTTTTAAAAACTAAACTTTACAGCATACCAAATTGCAACAAATTCTTCAATTGTAACCTGACCATCTATTGAAAACTGAATATCGTTTGAATAGCTCGAATTCCCTGAATAAACCTTGCCATTACTTATTGTTGCCAAAACATCACTTTCATATGTTGATGTACCTTTGTAAATTTTTCCATCTTTGATTGTCATTACAATGTCACTACTATAGGATGATGTTCCCTCGTAAACTTTACCATCTGAAACATTATAAAGTACCTCACTCAAATAGGTACTATTTTCTTTGAATATTTTGTTTCCACTTACATTGCAAATTATGTCAGACGAATAATTTGATGTTTTCTTGTATACTTTTCCTTTCGATACGTTGCAAATTACATCACTACTATAAGATGATGTTCCTTTGAAAACTCTTGTTTGTGCCATAATCATTTTATGTTATTGTATTTAACCCTACTCATTTGTCTTTTCGGTATCGCCCCGTTTTTGTCATGGTGTCCGGTTTCCATTTTTTCGTTTGTCACTTTGGGTGGTCACCCATTTTTTAACCGTAGTCTTGGTTTTAAACTTGCCCATAACGGATTGGCGATAAGGTGCAGTATGGTATTACGAAGCGATTTCCTATCAAGTTACACCGACATTTTTTTCGAGCCTTAAACCTTCAAAAACCGCCGCCCCCCCCCATGCATTTTACCGCTTGTTACCATTCGTTTTTATTATTTTTTCAGTTTCAGAAT
>CAZDEU010000020.1:0-27114 GCA_964504265.1 uncultured Bacteroidales bacterium | reverse complement strand
CTGAAAAGATTCAAAATCCTCAAAAGATTGAAACATCTGACAGTGAAATTATAAATATTAATGACGATAAAACTGATGATATTTTAGATAAAATAAAGTCTGATACAGATGAAGTTGTTTTAAAAGAAAATATTGTTGAAAATTTAGATAAAGAGAAACAAGAATCTTCTACAGGTTTAAAAGTTTTGGGAAAAATTAATCTTGAAGAGCTTGAAAATAAAGGTTCATCACGCTCTAAATCTAAAACAAAATCTAAAGCTAAGACTGATAAATCTGCTAAGAAATTATCAAAATCGGAGATCAAAGACGAAACTAAAGAAATAAACACTAAAGAAACTAAAACTGAAGATGTTAAGACCGAAGAAATTTTATCTGAAGTTAAACCAGATGTTAATGTAGATAAAAAACAAGAAATTAAAGATAATTCTGATTTTGTAGTTGATTCTGATAATAATATTGCTGAGCCTATTGAGAAAACTCAGAAAATTAAGAAAGTAACAACTGCTGTTAATGAAGAAGATGTTAAAGATGATTTACAGGCTGAACTAAAACAACAAGATGCTGAAACAAATGAAGTAATTTCAAAGCCTGATATTATTATTTCTGAGGTAGTTGAGGAAATTCCTGAAGCTAAAACTGATGATTCTGTTTCTGAAGAATTGAAACTTGAAAATGAAAAGCCCGATAATTTCTTAAAAACTAATTATATTGAATTAAATACTCCTAAAATTCTTGGCAAAATTAAATTAGATGAAAAAGAGCCATCTAAGAAGGATAACAAGAAAAAACAATTGGTTGGTTCATCGCAAGGTACTGGTGGCAAAAAATTTAGAAAAAGGATTAAGAAAGATACTAAAGAACCTATAGATGCCAAGAAACCAGATACACAATCAAAAGATAATTGGAAAAATAGACAAAAAAATAAGTCTACTAAGAAAACTACTAAGGTTGCTCCTCCTGTTATTGACGATGAAATGGTACAGCAGCATATTAAAGAAACTCTTGCAAAACTTACTTCTACTTCAAAATCTAAATCTGCTAAACATAGAAGAGAAAAACGTCAATTTATTCACAATCAGCAACAAGCAGAACAACTTAAAATGGTTGAAAGCAGTAAAATTATACAAGTTACTGAATTTTGTACTGCTAACGACCTCGCCAATATGATGAACATTCCTGTTGCTAGCATTATTAATACTTGTTTGAACCTTGGTTTGTTTGTTTCTATTAATCAACGTCTTGATGCTGAAGTAATTGAAATTGTGGCTTCTGAATTTGATTTTAAAGTTGAGTTTGTTAGTGCTGATGTTCAAGATTCTATAGGGGAAGATAATCTTGATAATCCTAATGATTTGGTACCTCGTGCACCTATTGTAACAGTTATGGGACACGTTGACCACGGCAAAACTTCTTTGCTTGATTATATCAGAAAATCAAATGTTATTGCAGGCGAAGCTGGTGGTATTACCCAGCATATTGGTGCTTATGAATTCGTCTTAGAAAGCGGTAAAAAAATTACTTTTTTAGATACTCCAGGTCATGAGGCTTTTACTGCTATGCGTGCAAGAGGTGCTAAAATAACTGACGTGGCAATTATTATTATTGCTGCTGATGATGCTGTTATGCCGCAAACTAAAGAAGCTATTAATCATGTTATGGCGGCTGGCGTTCCTGTTGTTTTTGCTATTAATAAAATTGATAAACCTAATGCCAACCCTGATAAAATAAAAGAAGAACTTGCACGAATGAACATCTTAGTCGAAGATTGGGATGGTAAATATCAATGTCAGGAAATTTCTGCTAAAAAAGGTGTAAATGTCGATTTATTACTTGAAAAAGTTTTGCTCGAAGCTGAACTTATGGATTTAAAAGGGAACCCTAATAAGCCTGCTTTAGGTACTGTAATTGAATCTTCTCTTGATAAAGGACGCGGTTATGTTACAAAAGTATTGGTTCAAAATGGTAGTCTGAAAATTGGTGATATTGTTCTTGCAGGTTATCATTATGGTCGTGTTAAGGCTATGTATAACGAAAGAAATCAGAAGGTTAATATTGCAGGTCCCTCTACACCCGTATTGTTACTCGGTCTTAATGGAGCTCCTCAAGCCGGCGATAGGTTCAATGTTATGTGTGATGAAAAGGAAACTAAAGCTATTGCTAATAAAAGAATGCAATTGCAACGTGAACAAGGTCTTAGAACTCAAAAACATATTACTCTCGACGAAATTGGCAGAAGAATTGCTATTGGCGATTTTAAAGAGTTGAATATTATTGTTAAAGGTGATGTCGACGGCTCGGTTGAAGCTTTGTCTGATTCAATACTAAAATTATCATCTAACGAAGTTCAGGTTAACGTTATTCATAAATCGGTTGGTGCTGTTACTGAATCTGATGTATTGCTCGCTTCTGCATCTAATGCTGTTATTATTGGCTTTCAGGTCCGCCCAACTCTTAATGCACGTAAATTAGCCGAACAGGAACAAATTGATATCCGCCTTTATTCAATTATTTATTCTGCTATTAATGAATTAAAAGCTGCTATTGAAGGTATGCTCTCCCCCGATATTGAAGAAAAAATTATCGGAAATATTGAAGTACGCGAAGTATTTAAAATTAGTAAAGTTGGTGCTGTCGCCGGTTGTATTGTGCTTGATGGAAAACTTAATAAATCTACTAATATTAGAGTAATTCGCGATGGAATTGTGGTCTACTCCGGCCAATTGTCTTCGCTTAAGCGATTTAAGGATGATGTTAAGGAGGTTCAGACAGGCTACGAATGCGGCTTAAGTATTCATAATTTTAATGATATTAAAGTTGGCGATATTATTGAAGGTTACGAAGAAGTTGAAGTGAAAAGAAAGCTCTAACTAGCTTTTATTCATAAAAGTGCATATCCTTAATATATTGATATACTTTTGCAGGTAAAAAATAAGTCATATCTTTTTGTTGTTTTATCGATTCTCTTATAAAACTTGACGATATTTCTATTTGTGGTGCTTGTGTCATTTTTACTGATGCGTGTTTCGCAAAAATACCTGAATCCACGTTAGGTCTAGGATAAACGTAAATTTGATATTCGCTTAGTATTGTTTCATAATTCTTCCACTTCCCAAATGATGCTAAGTTATCAGAACCCATTATTAATGAAAAATTCCTTCCTGCATATTTTTCTTTTAAATAAACAAGTGTATTTATTGTATACGAAGGTACACTCAACCTAAATTCTATGTCGCAGGCTTGCATTTTTAACTGATTATTTAATGCTAATTCAACCATTTCGAGCCGGTAATGATTGGCAAGTAATGCTGATTGCTTTTTAAAAGGGCTTTGTGGCGATACAACAAACCATATTTCATCAATATCTGTAAAATTTAACAAATATGAGGCTATCATTAGATGCCCGTTATGAATTGGATTGAATGAACCAAAAAATAATCCAGTGTTGGCTTTTATATATTTTTTTAAACTCATTTTATTTGATGTTAATAAATGTAAACACAGCTTTTATTGCCTCTTCTTCTGCTTTTTCTAAAATATCGTTAATTATTACTATATCAAAATCTTTTTCAAATGTCATTTCGTAATTTGCTTTTTCGATTCTTTTTGCGAAACTTTCGTTAGTTTCTGTATTCCTTTGAAGCAATCTTTGTTTTAACTCTTCAATATCAGGGGGTTTTACAAATATTGCTAATGTCTTTTCAGGATATGCTTTTTTAATATTAAGACCGCCTTTTACATCAACATCAAATATAACGTGTTTGCCTCTTTGCCATACTTTTTCTACTTCCGATTTTAATGTGCCATAATAACTGCCTGGATATACTTCCTGCCATTCAAGAAATTCATTTTTGTCTATTTTTTCTTTGAAATCGTCTACGGTAATAAAGTGATAATCTATACCATCTGTTTCATTATCTCTTTTTTTGCGAGTGCAAGCCGATACTGAAAATTCTAATCCCAAACCTTTATCAATCAATTTCCTGACAAGTGTTGTTTTGCCTGCTCCTGAAGGCGCTGAAAATACTATTAATTTGCCTGTCATTTACTATAAAATATTAAAAAGTTGTTCTTTGATTTTTTCAAGCTCATCTTTCATTTGTACAACCCTATGCTGTATTTCGTAATCGTTTGCTTTAGAACCTATTGTGTTAATTTCTCTCCCAATTTCTTGGGCAATAAAACTTAATTTTTTTCCTGAAGTAAATTCTGCTTCAATTGTTTCGATAAAATGTGAACAATGTTTGCTTAATCTTGTTTTTTCTTCTGTAATATCAATTTTTTCAATGTAATAAAAAAGCTCTTGCGCTAATCTGTTTTCATCAAGCTCAATATTAACAGAGAATTTGTTGAAATCTTTTCTTATTTTTTCTTCAATTTTTGTTATTCTTGCTTCTTCAAAATTCTTAATTTCTTCTAAAATTCTTAGTATTATACCAATTCTGTTAATTAAATCTTTTCTTAATGTGTCTCCTTCTTCAATTCTGAAATTATCGTTTTGAATTATCGTTTCTTTTACTGCATCAATAATAATATTTTTTTCTCCTTCTGCAATTGTAGTTGAGTTAGTATCAATAACTCCTGGCATATTTAACAACAATGGTATTAACTCGGTTTTTGATTCAATTCCGGTTTTTTCTATTAAATTGTTTACTTGCTTATGCCATTCTTTGGCTAATTCTATGTTTATTGATGCAATTCCCTGATTATTATTGTCAATTGCTGTTATAGTAAACTGTATCTTCCCTCTTTCGAGTTTCTGTATTAGCAGGTTTCTGATTTCTGCTTCTAATTCATAAAAATATGAAGGTGCTTTTATTGTAATATCAGCTTGCTTACTGTTAAGTGTTCTTAATTCTATATTATATGTCCCTTTTTCGGTTTTGCATATCGCTTTGCCGTAACCTGTCATTGATTTTATCATAAAATTCCTTAATTAATGAGTAATCAGATATGTTGGTCTAATTTATCTCTCAATGTTTAATAAGCAAAAATAAGGATAATATCTTTAACTGCTATATTATATTGTTAATTTCAGTAGTTTGTTATAACTCTGCCGGCTGTGTGAAAATTCTTTTGGTAATATTCTTCGTTCAGGTCATTTACTACTACGCCTCTTTTTGTTGATGCATGAATAAATTTATTATCATTAATATATATACCTACATGCGATACTTTATTCCCAAATGTAACAAAAAATACTAGGTCGCCTGTTTGTAATTCCGTCTTATTTATTGGTCTTACATTCTTTAACTGGTCAAACGATGAACGATATAGCGATATATGATAGATTTTTAAATATATTGCCTGAACAAAACCTGAACAATCAGTTCCTGATTTTGTATTACTTGCGTATTTATATGGAGTGCCAAGCCATTCACTTACTTCTTTTATTAGCTCTTTGTTTTCGCTGCCTGATAATTTTATATTTAATGTTTTTGAATGTTTTTCATAAAAACTATTATCTGAGTTTTCTTCTGTTATTGCTTTTTCTTCAATTTTATGATTTATGATTTCCTTTTCAGTTTCGCACGATTGGAAAACTACAACTAATAATATTAGTATAAATTTTTTATAATAATGTTTAATATTATTTAACATAAATTTATTTTATTATTATCAAATTACATTTGAACACCTAAGTCTTAGCAAAAATATATTGTCAATGTTTTTTTGTTTGCTGCAAAGTTACACAAAGAAGTTAATAAAGAGGATATGCAAATTACGATATGCTAATATAGTTAAACTATAAATATTGAATGTTAAAAGTAAAAAATATCTTATTTGTATGTATAATTATCAATTGTTGTTAGTCCTTAGTAAATATAATCATTATTCGCAACTCGTAAAACCCCATTGTGAGCTTCCATGTTGTTGTTTCCAATGAGGTGTTCTAAATTTTTTAAAAATTAACAATCTATTAACTATATACAAACATAAAAAAAATTAATTTCGCAAACAAAATAAAACTTTATAAATTTCAGTTACAATTTTATGTTAAAACAAGATAAGAGAATTATTCTATTAAGCATATTCATCATATTTGTAATTTTTTATTCGTGTAAACAAGAAAGCAAACAGGAAGGGAATAAAAACAAAGCTAATATTTCAAATGTTGAAGTAATGGTTATAAAACCACGCAGCTTTGTTGAATCTATTACAGTAACTGGCACTATTTTGCCTGACGAAAAAGTAGAACTCCGCTCCGAAACTAACGGCAAAATTAAAGGTATTTTCTTTGAAGAAGGCAGTTTTGTTGAAAAAGGAAAACTTCTTGTTAAGATTATTGATGATGAATTTCAGGCTCAACTCAAAAAACTCAAACTTCAAAAATCAATATATACCGACGACGAACTTAGGAAACGTGAGCTTCTTAAAATTAATGCAGTTAGCAAAGAAGAATATGATATTGCTCTAAATAAACTCAACACTTTAATCGCTGAAATTGAACTAATTGAAGCTCAAATAGCAAAAACTGAAATTATAGCGCCTTTTAGTGGTATTATTGGATTAAGGCAAATTAGCCCAGGTGACTTTGTTAGCCCTTCTGCCTTTATTGCTACATTGCAGAAACCCTCACCTGCAAAAATTGAGTTTAATATACCCGAAAAATTCGCTTCTACCATTAAATTAAACTCAGAAATTGAGTTTACTTCATCTAATTCAAATAATATACATAAAGCCAGAATATATGCTTTTGATGCAGGTGTTGACAAACTTGGCAGAACATTAAAAATAAGAGCAATTAATCCAAATATTAACAATATTCTTATTCCTGGTTCATTAGCTAATATAAAACTAAATGTAAGTATGAATGATTCAGCATTATTGATTCCAACAGATGCTTTAGTCCCAGAAATTAAAGGACATAAATTGTATGTTTTACGAAATGGTTTAATTGATGAAACCTTCGTTAAAACAGGTGCTCGTAATGAAACAGAAATTGAAATAACTGAAGGTATAGCAATAGGCGATACAATTTTAGTGTCAGGCATTTTACAAGCACGAAAAGGCAATCTTGTTAACATTAGAAATGTTGTAAATTAAGAGCTGAGGAGACTATTAATGAACTTTTCTGAATTTTTTATTAAAAGACCTGTACTAACAATTGTTCTTTCACTTTTTATTCTATTATTTGGTATTATAGGGTTTATGTTATTAGGCGTTAGAGAATATCCTAATGTTGATCCTGCAATTATTTCTGTAACTACAACTTATACAGGAGCTAATTCCGATATTATAGAATCGCAGATTACAGAACCATTAGAAGAAAGCCTTAACGGGATACAAGGTATACGTTCAATTAGCTCTATTAGTAACGATGGACGAAGCAGAATAACCATTGAATTTGAAATTGGTGTCGACATGGAAGCCGCCGCCAATGATGTACGCGATAAGGTTTCTAGAGCAATACGTAAACTGCCCGAAGGTATTGATGCTCCTGTTGTTGTAAAATCAGATGCCGATTCTGAGCCTATTCTGATATTAACATTACAAAGCGAAGAACGAGACTTACTCGAATTAAGTGCTTTTGCAAATGACGTTTATAAAGAAAGACTACAAACAGTTTCAGGAGTTAGTGAAATTGGAATATATGGCGAGAAAAAATATTCGATGAAGCTATTGTTAAACCCTTTAAAAATGGCAAATTTTAATCTTGCTCCTTCCGATGTTAAAAACGCTTTGCTAAAAGAAAATATTGAACTTCCTTCAGGACGTATAGAAGGTTACAATACCGAATTATCAATACGAACACAAGGCAGACTTACAACAGTTGAAGAATTTAATAATTTAATTATTAAAGAAAATAATGGAAGTATAATAAGGTTAAAAGATATTGGCTATGCCGAACTTCGCCCTCATAATGAAAGAACTTTACTGCGTGGCAATAATGCTATACCACAGGTTGGTATTGCAATAACTCCTTTACCCGGTTCTAACTATGTTGCAATAGCTGATGAATGTTACAAACGAATTGAACAAATAAAAGCCGAACAGCCTAACGATATAAAAGTAGGCATTGCTTTCGACACTACTACTACTATTCGTAAGGCTATTACTGAAGTTGAAGAAACCATACTTATTTCTTTTTTACTTGTTGTATTAGTCATTTTTATTTTCTTAAGACGTTGGAGCAGTACTTTAATACCTGTCCTCGCAATTCCAATATCTTTGATAGGTTCATTCTTTATTTTATATATTTCAGATTTTTCGATTAACATTCTTACTCTGCTTGGTATTGTTCTTGCCACAGGTATAGTAGTTGACGATGCAATTGTTGTTATGGAAAACATCTACAGCAAAATAGAAAAAGGCATGAACCCCTTAGAGGCTGGTATAAAAGGTACACAAGAAATAATTTTCGCAATAATTTCTACTACTATTACTTTAGTTGCAGTGTTTATGCCGATAATATTCTTACAAGGTTTAACAGGTAGGTTATTCAGAGAGTTTGGTTTTGTTATGGCAGGTTCTATTATTTTCTCATCAATTGTATCGCTTACCTTAACTCCTATGCTTAGCACCAGAATCCTTAAACAAAAAACAAAACAAGGCTGGTTTTACCGTAAAACAGAAATCTTTTTCGATAATATGCAAGCCAGTTATAAAAAGCAATTAAACTTTTTTGTTAATAAAATATGGCTTTCTGTAGTTATTATGATAGCTTCTATTGCAATATTTTTTGTAATTGGTTCGCAGATACCAGGCGAGCTTGCACCTTTGGAAGATAAAAGCAGACTCGGTATTACAGCAACTGCACCAGAAGGTACTTCTTTTGAAAAAATGAACGACTTTGTTACCAAAATTATTGATTTAGTTGATACTATGCCTGAAAAACAACATATTATGGCTATTACTTCGCCAGGTTTTGGTGGCACTGGTAGTACTAATACTGCTTCTATCAGATTAATTCTCACGCCACCTGCTCAACGACAAAAAGCTCAACATGATTTAGCTAGTTTCTTATCTCAAAAACTCAATAATTATACTTTTGCACGAACTTACGTAACTCAAGAGCAAACTATAGGAGGCAGAAGGTCGGGCTTGCCTTTGCAATATGTTATTCAGTCTCCCGATTTTGAAAGCCTTAAAGTTGTACTACCTCAATTTATGAAAAGAGTTAATACTAACCCTGCTTTTCAGGTTGCCGACCTTAATTTAAAATTTAATAAACCTGAAATCAATCTCGAAATAGATAGAAACAGAGCAAGAGCTTTGGGAGTTAGCACAAAAGACATTGCTGAAAATTTACAGCTTATTTTTAGCGGACAGCGTTATGGCTATTTTATTATGAAAGGCAAACAATATGAAATTATAGGTCAAGCTGACAGACGTTATCGCGATAAACCTCTTGATTTAAGTTCTTTATATGTCCGAAACGAAAAAGGAGAACTTGTTCAGATGGACAATATTGTTAAACTTTCGTATAGTAGTGTACCACCTCAGCTATATCGTTACAATAGATATACATCAGCTACTGTTTCGGCCGCTCCTGCCAATGGCTACACTCTCGGGCAAGCTATAAAAGCTATGAACGACATAAAAAAAGAAGTTCTTGATGTTAAATTTACTACAAGTTTATCAGGCGCTGCTAAAGATTATGAAGAAAGTTCTAACACACTTGTATATGCTTTTATTCTTGCTTTAATATTGGTGTACTTAATATTAGCCGCTCAGTTTGAGAGTTTCAAAGACCCTTTTATTATTATGTTAACTGTTCCTTTAGCAATGGCAGGTGCGGTATTAGCACTATGGATTTTTGGACAAACTCTTAATATTTTTAGTCAAATAGGTATTATTATGTTAGTTGGTATAGTTACTAAAAATGGTATTCTGATTGTTGAATTTGCAAATCAATTTAAAGCACAGGGAATGCAACTCGCCGAAGCTGCTATTTCTGCTGCAGCTCAGCGTTTAAGACCAATTTTGATGACTAGCTTTGCAACTATTCTTGGGGCTTTGCCAATTGCTTTAGCTTTAGGAGCTTCTGCTAAAAGCCGCGTATCAATGGGAATTACAATAATTGGTGGGTTAATCTTTTCGCTTATTCTTACCTTAATTGTTATCCCTTCATTATATACGTTAATATCATCAAAAAAAACTAAAAAGTATAACAATTAAATGATCGATTAATCGAATATTAAAAATGTTTAAAACACATGTTAGTACTATAATTATATCTTTACACTTTTGAAATAAGCATGTTTAAACAAACACAATAAGAGATGATAATTACTACACGAGTTCTATATGATACCTTTAAAAAATAATAAATTTTATCATATTAAAATTCATAAACATAATCAAATGAATAATTTTAAAACATTTTTTAAACATTGTTGCCTATTTGTTTTATTGCCAATATTTGCAAATAATTTATACAGTCAGGACACTCTTACTCTTAACAATGCTATTAAAACAAGTTTAGAAAATAATTTGTCAATAAAAATTGCTGGCAACGAACTAAGAATTGCAAAAAATAATAACTCGCTCGGTAATTCAGGCTTTTTGCCCGTTGTTGATTTTAGCTTACAACAAAATAATAATATTAATAGTAGCCGTCAAATTTACTATACTGGCGAACTCAGAGAAGCCACCGGTGCTGAATCTAATTCATTTACGACTGGTATTATGCTTAACTGGACTGTTTTTGATGGTATGAATATGTTTATTTCGCATCAGAATCTTAAACTTTATGAAAACGTAAGCGATATTAATCTGAAAATTAAAATTGAAGAGGTAATTTCTGATGTTATTTCTGTGTATTCGCAATTAGTTTTATATCAGAATGTTTTAAAATTTTATGAAGAATCGGTAAAGCTCTCTAAAGAACGACTAAACATTGCAGAAAAACGCAAGGAATTAGGCTCTGCTTCAAATATTGAATACCTTCAAGCAAGCCTCGACTTAAATAATGATAGCACTAAACTAATTAAGCATTTAACTTTATTAACCAATGCTAAGTATCAGTTAAATACTCTGCTTTCGCAAAACCATGAATTGAATTTTAATGTTGAAAATGATATTATTATTGATAAATCGTTAAATTTATCTGATATACTTGATAATACTTTAAAAGATAATACTACACTACAATTATTGAGAACAAAGTATTTGCTTGCTTCAAATGAAGTTAAATCAGCCCGTTCTAAATTATTTCCACAGCTTGATGTATTTGGAGGTTATAATTTTTCAAATTCATTATCGCAAACAGGCATGATAAAAGAAAACCGTAGCTATGGTCCTGTATATGGCTTATCGGCTCATATTAAAATATTTGATGGACGCAACGAAGCACGAAAAATTAATAACGCTAAAATTATGCTCGAATCGCAAACACTTTTTGAAACTCAAACTGAACTGGAAATAAAAAATAATCTTAGCCAAATAATAAATAAATACTACGAAAGCCTCCAACTTATTAAAATGGAAGAAAAAAACCTTATAATAGCTAATGAAAATTATAAGGCTTCTTTAGAAAAATACAAACTTGGCAGCTTAAGCGGCATTGAACTAAGAGAATCTCAAAACAATCTTCTTAACGCCGAAATTAATCTACATTCAGCTTATTTTAATGCCAAAACCGCCGAAACTAATTTGAAATTCTTGAGCGGAAGGTTAATTCATCTACAATAGTAGAAATTATTTAATTCTTATAAACCCAGTTGGATTATAAGAATATGCAAATATATAATTTTCGGGTATTTAAACAATAAAAATATATTTACCCCACCCCAAAAACATACCTTATAAGATATTATTTATTAATACAATGATTTTGTGAAATTTTAAAATTGGTTTTTCATAAATAATGGTTATCGCCGCCCCACGAAGCTCTGTCGAGGCTTCTATAATGGATTGCTTCTGCAATATGTTCTGGTTTTATGTTCTGACAGTTTTCCAAATCGGCAATAGTTCGTGCAACTTTCAATATTCTGTCATAAGCTCTTGCCGATAAATTTAGCCTTTCCATTGCAGTTTTCATTATAGAAATACTCTCATCATTGAGTTTACAATATATTTTTAGCATTTTAGTTGTCATTTGTGAATTGCAATATATTCCATTAACATCTTTAAATCTATACTCTTGAATATTTCTCGCTTTAATGACTCTGGCTCTAATAACTTCACTTTTTTCGCTTGGTTTAATTACCATCAAGTCTTTAAAAGATGTTGGAGTTACTTCAACGTGCAAATCAATTCTATCTAATAAAGGTCCGGAAATGCGTGAGAGGTATTTTTGAACTGTTCCTGGTGGGCAAGTACATTTAATTTCGGGGTGATTATAGTACCCGCAAGGACAGGGGTTCATAGCTGCAATTAGCATAAAACTGGCAGGGTAATCTACGCTCATTTTAGCTCTCGAAATAGTTACAACTCTTTCTTCAAGTGGCTGGCGAAGCACTTCGAGCACAGTTCTCTTAAATTCAGGTAATTCGTCAAGGAAAAGTACTCCATTATGAGCTAAAGAAATTTCGCCTGGGTGTGGAATTCCTCCACCACCTACCAAAGCAACATCGCTAATAGTATGGTGAGGACTTCTGAAAGGACGTGTTGTTATAATAGAATTATTTTTGCAGAGTTTGCCTGCAACTGAATGAATTTTAGTTGTTTCTAATGCTTCATTCATAGTAAGTGGGGGCAAAATACTAGGAATTCGTTTTGCTACCATAGTTTTTCCAGAGCCTGGTGGACCTATAAGTATCGCATTATGACCACCTGCAGCGGCTACTTCAAGTGTCCTTTTCAGATTTTCCTGTCCTTTAACATCAGAAAAATCTAATTCGTTACTGTTCATGCCTTTGATAAACTCTTGGCGTATATCAGTTGTAACTCTTTCTAATTGGACATCTCCATTAAAAAACTTGATAACTTCCAAAATATTACTAACTCCATAAACTTCGAGTTTATTAACAATTGAAGCTTCCTTTGCATTTTGTATTGGCAATATCATACCTTTAAAATTTCTTTTCATTGCTTCAATTGCAATAGGTAAAGCTCCTGTAATTGGTTGCAGACCACCATCCAATGATAATTCGCCCATAATAATGTAATTACTTATCTCGTCGGGTTTAATTTGTTCAGAAGCTGCAAGAATACCAATTGCAATAGTTAAATCGTAAGAAGAGCCTTCCTTCCTAATATCGGCAGGTGCCATATTAATTACTATTTTTTTCCCAGGTATTTTATAACCAATGTTTTTAAGAGCTGCTTCAATGCGTTGATGACTTTCTTTAACAGCATTATCGGGTAAACCTACCATAAAAAATTGAACACCAATATCAATATTAACCTCAACGGTTACTGCAATGGCTTTGATACCAACCAAAGCACATCCATAAGTTTTAATCAACATAAAAATTATATTTTAATTTTTATGTAAAACTATAATGATTTTGATGTAAATAAAAGCTATAATTAGTATATACCCTATATGATTTACTAAAGTAGGTATTTGGTTGAGTAATTAAAAAAATTATTTCATTTCAATAAGAACAAAGTTTTTGTGTACATGTTCTCCTGTTTTAATATTAATCTTATGAATTTTACCTGCCACCGAAGCTATAAGGTCATTATTCATCTTCATTGCTTCAAGAACTAAAAGTTTATCACCTATTTTAACTTTTTCCCCTTCTTTAACATATATTTTTTTTATTACACCAGGTATAAAAGCCTTAATAAGCTTGGTATTCTTAGGCTCATAGGGTTTGCGATTTAAGAAATTTCTGGTAAGCAATGTTTCGTATTGAACATTATCTACTTCAATAATACTGAAATTTGATTTTGTCTCTTCCATTGTTTAATAATTTAATTTTAATAGATATTCTTTAAAATGGAGGAATCCCATGCTTTTTTAAAGGTCTGTTTTCAGTTTTTGAAGCCGATATTCTTAAGGCATGTATTAGCATTTGCCTTGTCTGGTTGGGTTCAATTACAGCGTCAACATAACCATAAGTCGCTGCAACATAAGGATTTGCAAATTTATCTTGATATTCTTTAATTTTTAACTTTCTCATCTCTTCAGGATTTTCTGCATTCTGAATTTCATTTCTGAAAATAATTTTTGCAGCTCCTTCGGGACCCATAACAGCTATTTCGGCAGTAGGCCATGCAAACACAAAATCAGCTTTTAGATGGTGAGAGCACATTGCAATATAACCACCACCATAAGCTTTGCGGAGTATTATTGTCATCTTTGGCACTGTTGCTTCGGAATATGCGTAAAGAACTTTAGCTCCATGACGTATAACTCCAGCATGTTCCTGGTCTACACCAGGTAAATAACCTGGCAAATCTACCAATGTAACTAAAGGTATATTAAACGCATCGCAATATCTGATGAAACGGGCAGCTTTATCAGAACAATCAACGTCAAGAACACCTGCAAGTACTAATGGTTGATTTGCAACAAAACCAACAGTTTGACCGTCAAGTCGAGCAAAACCAACGACTATATTTGCAGCAAACAATTCATGAACTTCCAAAAATTCAGAATCATCCGACAATGCTTTAATAATATCTCTAACATCATAAGGTTTCTTTGCATCTTTAGGAAAAATGCTTGAAAGTTTGTATTCCTTCGATTTTGGTGGTTTGCTTGGGAATGGTTCAGCAGTTTTAGCATTATTCCAAGGTATATAACTTACTAATTTTTTTATTTGTTCGAAACATTCATCTTCGCTTTCAGCAAAAAAATGAGCATTACCTGAAACTTCCGATTGTACTCTTGCTCCACCAAGTTCTTCCATAGATATCTCTTCACCTAAAACTGTTTTAATGACTTCAGGCCCAGTAATAAACATTTTTGAAATTTTATCAACTACAAAAACAAAATCGGTAAGAGCAGGCGAATAGACAGCTCCGCCTGCACAAGGACCAAGTATTACAGAAATTTGTGGTATAACACCAGAAGCCTGTGTATTGCGGTAAAAAATTTCACCATAACCAGCCAAAGAGTTAACACCTTCCTGAATTCTTGCACCACCTGAATCATTAATGCCAATAATGGGTACTTTAAGCTTCATAGCCTGATCCATAATTTTGGTGATTTTTTTAGCGTGCATATAGCCTAATGAGCCACCAGCTACAGTAAAATCTTGAGCATAAATACAAACAGGATAACCATTAATGGTACCAGTTCCGGTAATAACACCATCGCCAGGTAAATATTTTTTATCCATATCAAAATCTTTCCCAGCATGTTCTACAAACAAATCATACTCGTGAAAAGAATTCGCATCAAGTATAGATAAAATTCTTTCGCGTGCAATTTTTTTACCTGTGGCTTTTTGCTTTTCAATAGCTTTAGTACCACCACCTTCTAAAGCGTTACGCATTCTTTTTTGAAGGTCTAAAGTCTTTTGCCTTAATGACATAATATTATCTTTAGTTAAACTTCCGTTAATTTTTTTTAAGGCTACAAATATAGTAAAAGCAATTTCATAAGTTATTATTATAGTTCAATAAGTGCTTAACTGCTTAAACGTCAATGAATTATTTTTTCAACAATTATAAAAAAATGATTAATTTTGTAATTATGCACATAGATGAAATAAGAGAATATTGCCTAAGCAAAAAAGAAGTAGACGAATGCCTGCCTTTTGACGATGAAACTCTCGTTTTTAAAATTATGGGCAAAATTTTTGTTTTGCTTAATATTAATAAACCTTTTAGTATTAATCTTAAATGTAACCCTGAAAAAGCTATCGAACTACGCGAAAATTATGACTTTGTAACTCCAGGTTATCACATGAATAAAAAGCATTGGAATACTATAAAACTTGATTCTTTTGTCCCCGACAAACTTTTAAAAGAGTGGATAGACGATTCTTATAATATAGTATTAAAAGGGTTTTCTGCTAAGCGAAGAAAAGAAAAAGGTTTTATGTAAATTAAGCCTCAACATAAATTTACAAAGTAAATATAAAATAAATAAGTAATTGAACTGAAAAACTTTTTTGTTTATGTTTGCGTTAATAATATAATAATGTTAAAATTGACTGACAATATAATTAATATTAAAACATTAAATGTAATAATTACATTTATTACAATATTGTATTCAAATTTACTATATTCACAGGATAATAATCTTGGTTCATTGCCTGAATACGAAGATTCTCTTAAAAAACTTGCATCAATAGTTTTACATTCGCAACATGATTTTGAAAAGTATGAAGCTAACGAAAAGATGCTTCTACTTTTTGAAGAAGCATTATTATTACCAAAAGCTTTTGATTATTCTTTTGATTCATTAAAAACTGTTTCGAGACTAAATGCTCCTGATAATACGTTCAGAATTTTTACATGGATATTGCCCAAAGAAGACGGAACTTATGAATACTTTGGATTTGTTCATGTAAAACTTGAAAAGAAAAAAAAATATTTAGTTTATAAACTGCTTGATAATTCTGGCAATATTGAATCGCCCGAAAATCAAACTCTAAACGCTGATAACTGGTATGGTGCTTTATATTATGACATTGTTCATTATAAACATAATAATAAAAACACTTATACACTATTGGGATGGGACGGCAATAACCGCACTTCAACAAAAAAAATTATTGAAGTGCTTACTTTTATTGGAAGTAAACGAAAACCTGTTTTTGGATACTCTATGTTTAGAAATTATAAGAAATTAACTAAAAGAGTTATTTTTGAATATAGTTCAAAAACGTCAATGGCTCTCCGATACGAAAAACAATATTTGGATAATGTTGTTAAAACAAATAAGAAACGAAAAGAAAGTAATAGAAAAGTTGTCAGAAGCGAATTAAGAAAAGATTTAACCTATATGATTATTTTTGATAGATTGTCGCCTTTAGACCCAAGAACCAGACAGGAAATTCCTTCGTTAGAAGGGCAATATCAGTACTATGTTCCTGAAACCAATATTTTTGATGCTTTTCTTTTTCAAAAAGGTAAATGGTATTTTATAAAAGACGTTGATGCCAGAAATCCTAAGAAAAAAGAAACGAAAAGAAAAGAAGGCGTTAAACAATTACCATTATACTCTCCGTAATTCTTTCTTGATATAAAAAGTACTTTATTAAAAAATTTTGCTTTTTTAATTTTTTATTCAAAATATATTGCTTTACTTTGCTATGTTTTATTTTAAAAAATAAAATATTCGAAAAAATGAATGTAATGTCTGTTCTAAATACTTGTTTAAGAATTTGACATTAACATTTAATTGTATAACATAAAAAATAATTGAAAATGAAAAAGCACAATTTCAATGCAGGTCCTTCTATTCTGCCAAGAGTGGCTATTGAAGCCTCAGCAAATGCAATTTTAGATTTAAACGGAACAGGTCTGTCCTTACTGGAAATTTCGCACCGAAGCAAAGATTTTCAGGCAATTATTGACGAAGCTGTAGATTTGTTCAAAGAAGTACTTAATATCCCTGAAAACTATCATGTGTTGTTTTTAGGTGGTGGTGCAAGCACTCAGTTTGCTATGGTTCCAATGAACCTTATGGTAAAAAAAGCTGCATATCTCGAAACTGGGGTATGGGCTAAAAAAGCTATTAAAGAAGCTAAATTGTTAAATTATGGAGAAGTTTCTGTTGTAGCTTCTTCGGCTGACAAAACTTTTAGCTATATACCCAAAGGATGGAATATTCCAAAAGATGCTGACTATTTCCATATTACTACTAATAATACAATTTATGGCACTGAAATAAGAAAAGATATCGACAGTCCTGTAACTTTAGTCGCCGACATGTCATCTGATATTTTTAGCCGCCCAGTTGATATTTCAAAATATGGTTTGATTTACGGTGGTGCACAAAAAAATGCAGGACCAGCAGGTGTTACTTTCATAATTGTTCGCGAAGATATACTTGGCAAAACTAATCGTACTATTCCCACAATGCTTGATTACAGAACTCATATTGAAGGCGGTTCTATGTTTAACACTCCACCCGTGCTCCCAATTTTTACTTTAAAGGAAACTCTTAAATGGGTAAAAAGTATTGGCGGCGTTGCTGAAATGGAAAAAAGAAATATTGCAAAAGCAAAATTATTATACGATGCTATTGACAATAGCAAAATGTTTAGAGGAACAGTCGAAAAAGATGACCGTTCTATTATGAACATCAGTTTTGTTATGAAAGATGAATATAAAGCATCTGAAGAAGAATTTTTGAAATTTGCAGTTGGTAATGGTATGATTGGCATTAAAGGGCACAGATCAGTAGGAGGTTACAGAGCTTCTTGTTATAACGCTTTACCTATAGAAAGTGTGCAAGCACTTGTTGATTGTATGAAAGAATTTGAAAATTCTAAAATTTAATAAATTTATTAATTTTAAATTTAATTTTTAGTTAATTTTTTTATTTGAAAAATTTTAGCTAAATTTGAAAAAATTTAATTTTTTAAATCAGAAACAGTCATGTAACAATTTACAGATAATGTAAATTTTGAATTGCATGGCTGTTTCAACACATAATAATTTTTATAATTTATAAAACTTACATAAAATTAATAACATGAAAAAAGTACTTATTGCAACAGAAAAACCTTTCGCAGCAATAGCTGTAGAAAATATTAAAAATGTATTTAATAAAGCTGGCTATGAAACAGTATTATTAGAAAAATACACCGACAAAAGCCAATTACTTGTAGCAGTTACTGACGTTGATGCTCTTATTATAAGAAGCGATATTGCATCACGCGAAGTAATTGAAGCTGGTAAAAATCTTAAAATTATTGTAAGAGCTGGTGCTGGCTACGATAATATTGATTTACAAGCTTGTACAGAAAAAGGTATTGTAGCTATGAACACACCAGGCCAAAATTCAAACGCAGTAGCTGAACTTGTTCTTGGTATGATGGTTTACATGGCTCGTAATAAATTTAATGGTAGTTCAGGTATTGAGTTAAAAGGTAAAACACTCGGCTTACATGCTTTTGGATATGTAGCTCAAAATGTTGCCAGAATTGCTAAAGGCTTTGGAATGAAGGTCTACACTTTCGACCCTTTTATATCTAAAGAAAAAGTTGAACAAATGGGTGCTTGCTACTTAAATTCAGTTGATGAGCTTTATCAAAAGTGCCAGTTCGTTTCTTTGCATATTCCTGCAACAGCCGAAACTAAAAATTCAATCAATTATCAGCTCTTATCTAAAATGCCTAAGGGTGCTATGCTGATTAATACTGCACGTAAAGAAGTAATAAATGAAGACGATTTGCTGAAAATTTACGCTGAACGCAACGATTTTAAATACACATCGGATGTTGCTCCAGAATGTAAAGAAAAATTAATCTCTGATTATTGCGACAGATATTTTGCTACTCCTAAAAAAATGGGCGCTCAGACAAGTGAAGCCAATGTTAACGCTGGTATAGCAGCCGCCGAACAAATTGTTGATTTTTTAGAAAATAATAATCGCACTTTTCAAGTAAATAAATAATTTCTAAAATTTTACTTGTAATTGTACTTTAAATCCTTAAATCAATTATCATGGAAGAAGAAAAAGTATTTAACTTTTTCAGGTTTGAAGACCTTAGAATTTACCACAAAGCCATTGATTATGCTCTTTGGGTAAAGAATATTACTATGGAATTCCCTGAACATGAAATAAGAGCCCTTGCTTTTCAATTTGTAAGAGCAGCCCAGTCAATTGCTATTAACATAGCAGAAGGTTCCGGCAGAAACAAAGGTCAATTTGTTTATTGCTTAAAATCTGCTAAAAGTTCGCTACGCGAATGCGTTGTTTTTACAACCTTGGCCAAAAATTTAGGTTATATTAACGACTCTACAGAAGAATATTCAAGAAATGAACTTATTGAAATGACCAAAATGATGGGTGCTTTGATTACATCTTTGCAAAGAAGTGCCAACAAAAGTAATGAACAGGATGACCATAGGTCTAACGATTTCGATGATTTTAATTAATTTTTTATTTATTTAATTTTTTATTAACTTATTTATTTAATTTTTTATGGCAATATTAAAAGCATTCAAAGGACTGCGTCCTCCAGTAACTATAGCTGCTAAAGTAGCTTCTCGACCTTACGATGTATTAAACTCCGAAGAAGCCGCAGTTGAGGCTAAAGGGAACGAATATTCTCTTTTGCATATTATTAAACCTGAAATTGATTTACCAACTGATATTGATATTCATTCTCAACCAGTTTATGATAAAGCTAAAGAGAATTTTTTAATGTTTAAATCTAAAGGCTGGCTGAAAGCCGATGCTGAGGATTATCTTTATATTTATGCCCAGACTATGAACGGCAAAACGCAATATGGTATTGTTGGCTGCGCTGGTGTTGAAGATTATATGAACGACATCATAAAAAAGCATGAGCTTACTCGCAAGGACAAAGAAGAAGACAGAATGAAACATGTTAGGATAACTAATGCTAATATGGAACCTGTTTTTTTTACATATCCTGCTGTAAAAGAAATTGACGATATTGTCAATAATTTTGTTAAAAACAATAAACCTGAATATGATTTTACAGCTATTGATGGCGTTGGTCATCATTTTTGGGTAATTTATGACAAAAATATTATTGATAATATTATTTCTTTATTTGCTAAAATACCTTATGTTTATGTTGCTGATGGACACCACCGCACTGCTGCTGCAGCTCTCGTTGGTAATGAAAAGAGAATTATCAATCGTAATCATAATGGTAAGGAAGAATATAATTATTTTCTTGCTGTTCATTTTCCCGACAATCAATTGTCAATTATTGATTACAACAGAGTTGTCAAAGATTTAAATGGATTATCAAAAGCTGATTTTATATCTGCTTTGCAGGATGTTTTTGTTGTTGAAGAATTGGGTAGTGATATTTTTAAACCTAACTGTTTACATAATTTTAGTATGTACCTCGAAGGTAAATGGTACTCCATGACCGCAAAAAAAGGTACTTATGATGATAAAGACCCGATTGGAGTTCTGGATGTTACTATTTTATCAAACCTTGTGCTTGATAAAATTCTTGGTATAAAAGACTTACGTACCGACACAAGAATAGATTTTGTCGGTGGTATTCGCGGTTTGGGCGAACTTACTAAAAGAGTTGACAGTGGCGAAATGAAAGTTGCTTTTGCTTTATATCCTGTATCAATGAAACAACTTATTGATATTGCTGATACTGGAAATATTATGCCACCCAAAACTACATGGTTTGAACCAAAATTAAGAAGTGGACTTGTAGTTCATGAATTAGACTAAAATAATTGGCATTTAAACTGAATTTTTATTCTTTTAAAATCCAATTTGATTCTTTCTGTATTTTCTTGAAATAATTCTTGTTGTAATGCTTATGATTAGAATTATTAATGTAAGAATAACAGTTGCTGCATATGCTCTGTCTTGTACTTCAGGGAATGGTGAACTGAGTTGAAAAAATATTGCCAGTGGAAGTGTTGCTGCTGGTCGATATAATGAAGTTGGAATAAAATCAGTGTAGCCAGCAGTAAAAAGCACTGAGGCTGCATCACCTATTCCTCTTCCAAAAGCTAATAAAACACCTGTAATTATTCCACCTGTGCATTGTCTTAAGAATACTCTAAATGCAGTTTCGGAGCGTGTTGAGCCTAACGAAAGTGCTGCTTCGTGTAAGCCACGTGGAACAGTTGAAAGTATTTCATCTAAAGAACGAACCATTATAGGCAAAATAAATATTGTAACAGTTATAATGCCTGCCAATAACGAAGTTTTTAATCCAAGCAAAATCATTACAGTAAAACCAAATGCCCCATATACAATAGATGGTACTCCCCAGAGTAAATCTAAGCAAAACCTTATAAACCCTGTTATTTTTGGGTGCCTTGTCATATATACATTTATGTATAATGCAACAGGAATCCCTATAGCTGCGGCAAGTAAAGTTGAAATTACTGCGAGATAAAGACTACCAACAATAGCGTTTAATATTCCACCTTCTTTACCAAAATAAAAACCTCCTTTAGGCGACTGACTTACCATTTCCCACGACAGTACAGGTAAACCTCTGTAAAAAATGCTTATTATTATTGAAAGTAAAGCAAATATTATAAATATTGTGCTTAATTTCATCAATAATTTGAATATTGTTTCTTCTATATTTAAAGATTTTTTTGACATAACTAAATTCTTTTCTGATAACGGATTATAGCAAGGCGAGATAAAAGGTTAAATACCAGTACAATAACAAATAAAATAAGAGCTGCTAAAAGTAATGCAGAATCGTACATTGGTATTGACATCATTTCGCCATAGTTATTTGCAATTAAAGCAGGCAAAGGATAACCTGGTGAGAAAGGTCCCTGTGGTATTTTTGCTACATTACCTGCTACCATAAGTACTGCCATTGTTTCTCCAAACGACCTTGAAACACCTAACCCCACTGCACTAATAATGCCTGGAAATGCTTTTTTTAGTAAAACAAGTTTTATAGTCTGCCAGTATGTAGCACCAAGCGATAATGAGGCTTCGGTCAATTCCTGTGGTATTGCCTTAAATATTTCAATTAAAATGTTTAACACAAAAGGTATTATCATAACTGATAGAACAATTGCAGCAGTTAGTAGAGTATAACCTGCTGTTTGTATGCCAAATGCAGGAGCAACAACTTTTGAGATAAAGGGTACAATAAGTAAAATGCCCCATACGCCATAAACAACCGAAGGTATACCCGCAAGTATGTCAATTACAGGGTGCATAACATCAAGTAATTTTTTATTCGCATACTGAGTCAGATATATTGCACTAAGCAAGCATATTGGTACAGCAATCAAAACAGATAATATTGTAACCCAGGCTGAACTAATTATAAACGACAAGAACCCAAACTTTCCAGAATATGGTGCCCATTCGCTGCTCAGGAATAATTCAAAAAATGAAAATTCTTTTAATATTACACTTGATTTCAACCATAAACCTATACATAAACCTATTGGAAGAAGTATTACCAGTAAAAGGCATAGCATCATCCAAAACCCGTTAAGGTTTTCTCTGAAATATCGTATTTTTAGCCTTGTATTCATTAATCGTACTAATCAAGTTTTTTAACTTCTTCATTTAACCTTTCATCTGATAAATTAACATATCCTGCTTCTTTAACATATTTCTGACCTTCAGTTAATATCCATCTTAAAAAGGCTATTACAACAGCTTTTTGAGGCTTACCTTTTGATACAAAAAACAACTCTCTTGCAGGTGGCGAAGGATATTTACCTGTCATAATAGCATTTGATATTGAATCTAATGAACCATAAAAATTTTCTTCTGTATCTATTGTACCGTTTGAGTTTAAATCGACTGGTATAACAGCTAACCCTTCCACAGCTTTATGAGTGTTAATATCATAAAGATATATAACATTATTATACCCTATACCATATTTATCATTTCTTACAGCCTCAGCTATTCCAGGGTCGCCAAACACTCCAACTCCAAGCAAATTTTCCTGTCTAACACCAAGATATTTAGCCCACATTTCGGCAGCACCACATGCATCAGAGCGGGTAAAAATATTTATTTTGGCAGCTTTTGTTGTTCTTAAAGCTGTGCCCCAGTCGGTAATCTTGCCAGTTACATAAATATCTTTAAAAACCTCCATACTAATCCCTTTTTTAATTATGTCTTTAAAATATGGATTTTTAGCATTAATTGCAGGCAATACAGCGTCCTTTGTAACCGATATATGCCAGGCTCCTTTATCTATTTCTTCTGGAGTTACATCACGCGACACCATTGCAATATCGACCATTCCCGATAAGGCATCCGTCATTCCTTTGCCTGCACCGCCTGCGCTAATGTCAATTTTTACATCAGGATAAAGTTTCATGTATTCCTGTGCCCACCGCCCTGCCATTGGGTAAAGTGCAAAAGCCCCCGATACTGTTATCTGCCCTTTTAATGAATCTTTGTCATCTTGTTTGTTGCCGCTATCGCAACCAATTGGCATTATTAAATAAATTGATAATAAGCCTGTAATTAATAAGCTAAATTTTAATGTTTTCATCTTCTTGAATATTTTAATGTTAATAATATTTGTATTTAAAAATAATTCAGCAAATATATACATATAATCTATCGTTTGTATAGAGTATTTGAAAAAATTATTAACAATTTTGCAATTTATTGATTATAAGATATTTATATTTTAGATACTTTTATTATTACGTATTCTTATTACCTTCGGCTTTTTCTTTTTCAATATTTGATGATTCACCTATAACTTCAAAATTCCTTATCACAGCATCCACAACTAAATACGTCTTTTTAAATTTATTAAAATCAAGACCACTAATATATTCTTCAATTCATTGCATTGATTGAAGCATATCTTCAAGATAAAGAATATACTCTCTTTTAATTTTGCTCATAGGTATTTCACACTATTAAGTATTATTTGTTTTAATTGCACTTTAAGAGCTTTTTCCGATACTAAATCAACTTTCAATTCTAATTAGTTCTCAAGAAATTCATGTAAGTCGAAAAATTCCCATCCAAGCGGCTTTGTAAATGATACTATAATGTCAACATCTGAATCTTGTGTATGTTCATTTCTTGAAAAAGAACCAAAATATCCAATTTTATTGACATAATACTTTTGAAACAAAACTGGTTTTAGCTCCTTTAGTTTTTTTCTAACTCAATTTTTGATTTCATTTTTTATATGAAGAAATATAAAATTAATATAAATAATTATTTATTTAATCTTCAATTCTTTAGCAATAATTTCAATTTTTTCGTTAAGTAATGATGTAACTTCGTCAATATTTTTAGGGTCAGTCAGCTCAGTTTTCATACCGAAGTAGAATTTTATTTTAGGTTCAGTACCTGAGGGGCGTACGGTAATTTTAGAACCATCATCCAAAAACCATTGAATAACATTGGACTTAGGTAAATTAATAGCTTGCTCTTTTTTGGTAATTGTATTCAAAGAAATACCAGTTTGATAATCTTTAATCTCAACAATATTGCTACCAGCAAGTTTTTGGGGAGCATTATTTCTAAAACTAACCATCATAGATGCAATTTGGTCGAGACCAGCTTTCCCTTTTTTTTCAATCGAAATAAGTTTTTCGAAGAAAAAGCCATATTCGTTATATATATTCATTAATATATCGAAAAGACTCATATTTTTTGAAGCTGCCCATGCGGCAGCTTCCGATATCATACAACAAGAAATAACCGCGTCTTTGTCTCTCACAAAATCGCCAACAAGATAACCATAGCTTTCTTCGCCACCACATAAAAAGATTTTTTCATTTTCAAATCTTCTAATAATATCAGCAATAAATTTAAAACCAGTAAGAACATCATAACATTCAATACCAGCTTTGTTGGCCATAATTTTTAAAAGTTCAGTAGTTACAATAGTTTTAACAATATAATGCTTATCAGTTAACAGTCCTTTACTTTTATAGACATTTAACAAATAATAAACGATAATTGAAGCAGTTTGGTTGCCATTAAGTAAAATATATTCACCTTTATTATTTTTAATACCAAGACCAACTCTGTCGGCATCAGGGTCGGTAGCCATAATTAAAGCAGCATTTATTTTGGTACCTAATTCCAAAGCCATCTGCATAGCAGATGCTTCTTCAGGGTTTGGAGATTTAACAGTCGGAAAATTTCCGTCGGGTTGCGATTGTTCGCCAACAACATTTACATTTGAAAAGCCATAATCAGCAAGAGCTTTGGGAACAACTTCTGTACCGCTTCCGTGCAATGGAGAATAAACTATACACAAATTTTTATGCTGCTTAATAATTTCGGGCGAAAGGCTTAAACTTTTAACTTTAGCAAAATAAGCAGAATCAACATCAGCACCAATAATATTAATTAATTCTTTTTTACCATCAAACTTAACATGGCTTATATTAATTGAATTAACTTCATTAATAACGTTTTTGTCGTGTGGATTAATAAGTTGAGCGCCATCATTCCAAAAAACTTTGTAACCGTTATATTCTTTAGGATTATGCGAAGCCGTAATCACAACTCCGGCATTACAGTTTAAATGTCTTATAGCAAAAGACAGCATAGCAACTGGTCGCAACGAATTGAACAAAAAAACAATAATATTATTAGCCGATAAAACTTCAGCAGTAATTTGAGCAAATAAGCTGCTATTATTCCTTGAATCAAATCCTATTGCAACTTTTATAGGATTATTGACAGCATTTTGTTTATGCAAATAATTAGCAAGTCCTTGAGTAGCAAGACCAACTGTATATTTGTTCATTCTGTTGGTACCAATGCCCATAATACCACGTAAACCGCCTGTTCCAAATTCAAGATTTTTGTAGAAAGCTTCAAAAAGCTCTTCGGGTGATTTTTCGAGCATACGCTTAACTTCAGCCTGAGTATATTCATCGTAACTATTGCTGAGCCATTGAATTGCTCTACTAGTAATTTCAGGATTAATTTTATTTGTCATAAAAAATTAATTAACCGATTTATAATAATATAAAAATTAAATAAATATATATTCTAATTCATAATATTATGACAATAATATGAAAATTTTTAAAAAACTCAAAAAACAATGAATTTGATGGTCTTATATTTAAAAAATTAAATTATTTTTTTAATAATATAGCGATACATTCTTTTAAACTATCTTGCCATTTAGGTATTGATATATTAAATTCATCGACAATTTTAGATGTATCAAGTACAGAATAGAATGGACGTAATGTAGCAGATTTAAGTTCGTGAGTTGCAATAGGTTTAACAAGGCATTTTAAATTTGCGTAATTTATAATTGTCTTCGCAAAATTGAACCAGTTTGTATAATCTTTATTGCAATAATGATAAATATTGACACCTTCCTTTTTAATTATTTTGGGTAAAATATCAAGAACTACTTTTGCGAGATCGCGTGCATAAGTAGGACTACCCATTTGGTCATTAACAACATTAATGCTTTCGTTTTCCTTAGCTTTTTTGATAATATTTTTAACAAAATTATTACCATAAGAGCTATAAAGCCACGAAGTACGAATAATACACGCATTACTATTGAACTTGCTAATTGCTGCTTCGCCTAAATATTTTGTAGTTCCATAATAATTAATTGGGTGTGTCTCATCATCTTCCTTATATGGTAATCGTTTCCTGCCATCAAAAACATAATCTGTAGAAAAATG